>JAKFYA010000186.1 GCA_021731095.1 Acidobacteriota bacterium
TGCGCATTGGTGCAACGCTCGAAGAGGAGGACGGCACCCGCCTGGAGGTGGCGCGCCTGAAGAAGTCCACCGGCACGCTCCGCGGAGCGGACGACGTGGTGCTCGACGAGAGCGTGTTGCGGCAGGCGCTTCGGGGCGTGAGTGCCGAGGTGTACGCCAGCCTCTTCGCCATTGGCCATGCGGAGATCGCGAGCGGGGGCGACGCGCTGTTGCGCAGCGATGGCGAGCTGGGCCGCGCCCTGTTCGGGGCCGGCACCGGGCTGACGCGGCTGAACCGGGTGATGGCCTCACTGGAACGGAGCGCCGAGGACCTGTTCAAGGCCGGCGGCTCCAAGCCCCGCATCAATGCCTCCATTGCCGCTGTCAAGGCCATCGCGCAGCAGGTCAAGGCACTGGCACGAAGTGCGCCGGCCGCAGCCAGGCTGGACGCGGAGCTGGTGAGGGCCGAGGGCGAGCTGCGTGCGGCTGCGGAGGCCTGTGCGTTGACCGGAGCGCATCAGCATCTCTTGCGCCGCGTGCAGGCCGCGAGACCCCTGCTGGTGCAGCATCGGCTGCGGGCCGCCGAATTGGCTGCGCTGCTGGCCGAGGGACCTGTGGTGTCGGCGGAGATGAGGGCCCGTCACGCGGCCCTGGTGGTGACACGCCAGGAAGCCGAGCCGCAGAAGGCGATGGCCGGGCAGGGCGCAGCGGAGGCTGCGGAGGCGCTGGCGGGGCTACAGGTCGACGAGTCGCTGCTGCACCACGCAGAGGTTGTGGGTGAACTGGTTGAGGAACTGGGCCACTACCGCACCAATCAGCGGGAGTTGCCCGACCTGCTGCTGAAAGTCGCCGCAGACGAGCGGGCGCTCTCGGACCTTGAGCGCAGGTTGCCAGTGGCCTGCCCCCGCGGTGTCGATGGCCTGCCTGCCGTTCCGGCACACGTGCGGGCAGGACTGTCGCAACATGCCCGGGCGTGGCCCGCGCTCGAGCAGGCCGTGGTGTCTGCTGAGACAGGACTGGCGGAGGCGCGGCAGAAGCACGCGCGCGTGGTCGACGCACTGAGCCGGCTTGTGGCACCACCGGATGTGCTGGCACTGCGCTCGGCTCTGGAGCGGATTCGTCCCGATGGGAAGCTCGAGGCCACGCGCGATGCCTTGCGGCGGGACGCAGCGGAGCTCGAGAGCGCGATTCAGGCCGCGTTGGCATCGCTTGGGCTGAGCGGTGGCGTGGCCGCCGCCGAACGACTGGCGCTGCCTGATGCGACCACGGTGGCCTCGGCTGGGGAAGCCCGCAGGGCCGCGGAGGCCCGCCTGGCTGACTGTGTTACCGCATGGCAGGGCCTGCGCGAGGAGGTCAGCGGTCTGGACCTGGAGCTGTCAGCCCTGCGACGAGAGGCGAATCCGCCATCCTTGCCGGCACTTGAGGCGGCGCGGGCCAGGCGTGACGAGGGGTGGCGCCACGTCCGCCGGTCCTGGCTGGAGGGCGATGCGACGCCAGGCGAGCTGTGGGCAGCCGGTGTGCCATTGGCCGAGGCGTTCGAACTGGCCATTTCCGGTGCTGACCAGGTGGCCGATCGGCTCCGGACGGAGGCCGGGGCGGTGGCCGAACTGGCGCTGCTCGAACGGAGGCTCGCCGCCTCGACCCAGGCATTCACCGCCGCCAGCGAACGGCTGGCTGAGCTGGAGACAGCCCTGGCGCAGGCGCAAGGCGCCTGGGAGGCCCTCTGGACGCCGCTCGGGTTGCAGGCGCGTGGGCCTCTGGAGATGGACCGCTGTCTCTTGCAGCTCCGGGAGGCGGTGGCGCGTGCGGGCCAGCTCCGCGCTGTCCAGGCCGAGCTCCTGGAAGTGGATGCGCACCTGACGCGCCATGAAGGGGACCTGCGAACGTGGCTGGCGGCTGGGGGCGTCGCCCCGCCCGACGGGCTCAGCCTGGCATCGCTGCTCGAGGTGGCGGCCGACACCTGCCGTCAGGCCGATGACGTGCGCGGGCAGCGCGTCGGGCTCGAGCAGAGCGCGCGTGCGCAGGCCGAGGAGGTCCAGGGGCGCGAAGCCGCGTTCGGCAAGGCGCACGCGGCCGTTGAGCGCTGGACCGCGGAGTGGCGCGGGCAGGTGCCGGCTGTGGGCCTGGCGCCAGAGGCGACACCGGGGGATGTCGAAGCCGTCCTGGCCCTGCTACCAGAACTGGAGAGCGCGCACGCGATCCTGGCGGACAGTCGGTTGCGTCTGGCTGGCATCGAGCAGCGCACCGAGGCAATCAGAACCCGGCTGGCGCTCGTGGTGTCGGCCCTGCCAGCCCATGCGGACCTGGACGCGTCGCAGCCGGAAGTGGCCATCGCGGAACTGCAGGCACGCGTCACCCGCGCGCGACTGGCCGAGGAGGCGCGCCGAGCCCAACAGCGCCTGCTCGACAAGCGACGCGAGGAACTGGCGGAGGCGATGCGGCAGCTGGACGCGTGCGCATCCGAACTGACCGCCATGGCGCGCCGTGCGGGGCTGGCCGATGAGGCCGCGCTGGTGGCGGCGATGGCCCGGACGCTCAGGCACGACGCCGTGGTCGCAGAGGTCCGGCATCTGGAGGCACAGCTGATCGAGGCCACTGGCAGCACACCAGACGCCGTCGCGGCAGAGGTGGATGCGCAACAGGGCGTGGAACTGGACGCCGAGCTCTCCGTGCTGGCACGCCGGCTGGCCGAGGAAGACGAGCGCCGCAACGGGTGCGCGATGACCGTAGGCCGGCTGCAGCAGGAGCGGGCGCAGGGCGATGCCTCGGACGCGGCCGCCGACGCCGCCGCCCGGGAAGAGGAGGCGCTGGCGACGCTGGCCCTGCAGAGTGACGAGTATGTGCGGGTGGTACTGGCCCGGGCGTTGCTGCAGGACGAGATGACGGCCTATCGTGAGCGTCATCAGGGCCCCGTGCTGGCCAGGGCCGGTGAACTGTTTGCCGAGCTGACCCTGGGGCGGTATGCCGGCGTCGACACCGACGTGACGGACCGCGGTGTGGTGCAGTTGCTGGCGCGGGCGGCCGGCGGAGCCACCGTTGGCGTGACAGACCTCAGTACTGGCACGCGTGACCAGTTGTATCTGGCCCTCCGTCTGGCGAGCCTGGAACAATTTGCCGAACAGGGACGCGTGTTACCGGTCATTCTGGACGATCTGTTCGTGCACTTTGATGACCGGCGCACAGCGGCCGGGCTTCGCGTGCTGGCCGCACTGGCCACGCGCATGCAGGTCTTGCTGTTTACCCATCACGAACGCGTGGCCGCCCAGGCGCAGGCCGAGCTGGACGCGTCGCAGGTGACCGTGCTGCAGTTGCCACGAAAGGCGTGACATGTATCTCTTCTTCGACACCGAAACCACTGGCATCCCGCGCGACTGGAATGCGCCGGTCTCCCAGCTCGATAACTGGCCCCGCATGGTTGAGCTGGCGTGGCTGCTGACCGACGATCAGGGACAGCGGCTGGACAGCGACAGCGCCATCGTGAAGCCGGTCGGGTTCACCATTCCGGCCGATGCGGCGGCGGTACACCGCATCACGACCGAGCGTGCGCTGGCGGAGGGCAAGGACCTGTCGACGCTCCTGAACCGCTTCGTCGAGGCCCTGAACGACACCGAGCTGCTGGTGGCCCACAACATCAGCTTCGATGACAAGATCATTGGCGCGGAACTGCTGCGCATGGGCATCCGGAGCCGGTTCGACAAGCTCAACCGCTTCTGCACGATGAAGTCGTCCACGGAGCTCGTGGCCATTCCGAACCGCCACGGGTACAAGTGGCCGAAGCTGGAAGAGCTGCACCTGAAGCTGTTCGGCCGCGCTCCGGAAGTGAGCCATGCGGCCGGTGCGGATGTAGAGGCGTGTGCGGCCTGCTTCTTCGAGATGCAGAAGCGCGGGCTGGCGCCGGTGCTGCCACCGGTGGCCCGGAATGGCCGGCTGTTCTGAGCGGTTCGGACGCTAGAACCAGCCCCAGATGCCCAGGCCCGACGCGGTCGGGTCCTTCAGCCAGTCGGGCGGCGTCAGCCAGATGAACGCGAGAATGGCGATGACCCACGCGTCGTAGGCCAGAGTGGCCCGGTCGTCGGTCCAGAAGAAGGCCTTGGCGATGAACCGGGTGAGCAGGTTCGAGCCGCGCGGGATGTCCTTCTTGTTCAGTGCGATGTAGGTGTAATGAATCCGGTTGGCCACCGTCACGATGGACAGCACCAGGATGACCCACATCACGGCGCCCATCCGGTTCGTGGCGGCGCCGATGAGGAACAGCACGATCCGCTCTGGCCGTTCCATGAAGCCGACCTTGCACTTCTGGATGAGCGATTCAGCCCGCGCCCTGGCGTAGCTGGTCATGATGGAGAACATCATGGCCAGCGAGACGATCATGACGTAGTCGGTGCGCCGGAGGCTGGCATACAGATAGGTCAGCCCCAGGAACAGCGCGATATCCGAGAAGCGGTCGAGCGTCGAGTCCCAGAAGGCGCCGAACTCGGACTGCTTGCCGGTTTCGTGAGCCACCTTGCCATCGATGAAATCGAAGATATTGGCGGCGCACATGATGACAAACGCCATCATGAAGTGCTGCTTGCCAAGCGCCCAGGCGGCGCCGACGTTGATCAGCACGCCAATTACCGTGAGCGTGTTCGGGTGAATGCCGAGCAGCACGCTGAGGCGGATAATGGCGCGGAGCGGGAACATGCAAATGGTTCCCACGAGTCCGGTAAATGTCATCGGGCGGCTATAATTTACGAATTCCTGCGTCTGGCGTGAACCCGTAATCGTAGCCCATGCCAATCACCGACCTCAAGGAGCAGATCAGTCGGTTGCCTGAACAGCCCGGGGTGTACCTCTGGGGCAACCAGGCGGGCGAGACGATCTATGTGGGAAAGGCCAGCGTGCTGCGCGACCGGGTGCGCAGCTATCTGGGCGCCCGGGGCAACAGCCCCCGCATCGATCTGCTGCTGGACGAGATTGCCGCGCTTGAGGTGATTGTCACCGACTCGGTGGCCGAGGCACTGGCGCTCGAGAACCAGTTCATCAAGCAGCGGACGCCGAAGTACAACATCCTGCTCCGCGACGACAAGACCTACCCCTACCTGCGGCTCACCACCTCCGAGCGCTTTCCGCGCGTCATCGTGGCGCGGTCTGTCGAGGCCGGAGGGGACTTCTATGCGGGGCCGTTTGCCCCAGCCAGGCTGGCCCGTCGGACGATGGCGCTGGCGCACACCCTGTTCGGTCTCCGCTCGTGCAATGAGACGCTGAACGGGAAGCGCGATCGTCCCTGTCTGGAGTACGACATCAAGCGCTGTATTGCGCCGTGCGTATCCGAGATCTGCAGCGAGGCCCGCTATGGCGAGGCCGTGAAGAGCGCACGCCTGCTGATGGGCGGACGCACGGATGAACTGGCCGGGTCATTGAAGAGCCGGATGGCCGAGGCGGCCGAGGCGGAGCGTTTCGAAGAGGCGGCCCAGTTGCGTGATGCCATGCGGACGGTGGAAGAGCTGCGTGACCGCCAGCAGAAACTGGCGACGCCCGCGCTGGGCGACCGCGACGTGTTCGGGCTGAAGGTCGGGCCGAGCGGTGCCGTGCTGCAGGTGTTCGGAATGCGCGGCGGGCGCGTGGTGGAGCGCGTGGAGCTGGCGAGCAATCCGGGAGGGGCGGCCGAAAGCGAGGCCCAGGTGCTCGAAGCGGGTGTCCAGCAGTTCTACGAGGACCGGGTTCCTCCCTCGGAGATTCACCTGCCGGTGGCCATCGAGGACATGGAGGCGGTCGAGGCCTGGCTGAGCAGCCGGGCTGAACGCCGCGTCCACCTGCTGGTCCCTCAGCGGGGTGACAAGCGCGCGCTGGTGGACCTGGCTACCCGGAACGCCGAGCTCTCCTACCGCACGCGGTTCAACGAGACGGAGATCGCGAACTTCGAGGCGCTGGAAACCCTGCGGGCCGTGCTGTCGCTGCCGGCCGTGCCGCGCCGCATCGATTGCTTCGACATCTCCACCAATCAGGGCAGTGACACGGTGGCGTCCATGGTGGTCTGCCAGGACGGACGCATGGCACGTGGGCAGTACCGGAAGTTCCGCGTGCGGGGCATGGTGACGCCTGGGGTGGGCGAGGCGCCGGTCTTTGGCGCCAACGATTTCCTGTCGATGCGTGAGGTGGTCGAGCGTCGCTACCGGAAGGTCATGGAGGACGGCGGGCCGTATCCCGATCTGATTCTGATCGACGGCGGGGCGGGACAGGTCTCGGCAGCCTATGACGGGCTGGAGTCGGCTGGGGCAGGTGCCCTCGTGGCGGTTGGTATCGCCAAGAAGGAGGAAGTGCTGTTCCTGCGGGGGCAGCCGGACCCCATCGTGCTGCCGCCGACCGACCCGGCTCTGCTGCTCATCGAGCGCATCCGGAACGAGGCCCACCGGTTTGCCGTGACGTTCCACCGGAAGGCGCGGTCTATGCGGGACCTGCGGTCCGAACTGGACACGGTGCCGGGAATCGGTCCCCGCCGCAGGAAAGCCCTGCTGACCGCCTTCGGCAGCGTGGCCGGGGTCCGCCGGGCCACGCGGGAAGAGCTGGATGCGGTGGTCGGAGTCCGGGCTGCCAGCGCCGTTCTGGACTACTTCGCCCGGTCGGCCTGACGGGGGCGGTGTGGTACGCTGTTGGCCGCTTGTCCGTTGATATTGCCTCTCTGTTCATCACCCTCGTCGTCCTGCTGTTTTCGCTGACGGTACACGAGGCCGCCCATGCATGGTCTGCCCATCGCCTGGGGGATGACACCGCATGGTCGCTCGGCCGGGTCTCGCTCAACCCGGCGGTGCACCTCGACTGGATTGGCACGGTCGTGTTCCCCCTGGCCGCGATGATTAGCCAGGTGCCGGTGATTGGCTGGGCGAAGCCGGTGCCGGTGAATACCGCTCGACTGGGGCACCCGAGACGGGATGCGGCGCTGGTGGCCGCAGCGGGGCCGGCGAGCAATCTCGTGTTGGCCGTGGTGGCGGCGCTCCTGCTGCATGGGCTGGTGGCACTGGTCGCGGCCGGTCGGCTGGAGGGCGGAGTGCCGGGCGTGGCGTATGCCGGCACGGTGCTCCAGACGATGGTGTTGTCCAACGTCATGCTGGCCATCTTCAACCTGGTGCCATTGCCGCCGCTGGACGGTGGGGCCGTGGTCGCCGGGATGCTGCGGGGGCCGGCGGCGGTGCAGTTTGCCCGCATACGCCCATACGGGTTTTTCGTGTTGTACGGCCTGATGCTGACCGGCATCCTGTCGATGCTCATAACGCCGCCTGCGCGCGTCTTGCTCTCATGGCTACTGTGACTCCGAAACCACGCGTTGTCTCCGGCATGCGGCCCACGGGCCAGCTGCACCTTGGCCATCTGGTCGGCGCCCTGCACAACTGGGTGCGCCTGCAGGACACCCACGACTGCTTCTTCTTCGTGGCGGATTGGCATGCGCTGACCAGCGAATATGCCAATACCACGCCGCTGACGGGCTATGCGCTGGAGAACGTGGCCGACTGGATTGCGGCGGGCGTGGACCCGGAGAAGAGCACCGTCTTCATCCAGTCGATGGTGCCCGAGCACGCCGAGCTGTTCCTGCTGCTGTCGATGGTGGTACCGGTCCCATGGCTTGAACGGGTGCCCACCTACAAGGAGCAGCAGGTGCAGCTGGCCGAGAAAGACCTGTCGACCCTCGGCTTCCTGAGCTATCCGCTGCTGCAGACCGCCGATGTCGCGCTCTATGACGGCCGGTTCGTGCCAGTGGGCGAGGATCAGGTGGCGCACCTGGAGCTGTCTCGCGAAGCCGTGCGCCGGTTCGCCCAGTTCTTCGGCGACGTGCTGGTCGAGCCGCAGGCCCTGCTGACGCCGGTCTCACGGCTGCCTGGGCTCGACAACCGGAAGATGAGCAAGAGCTACGGCAATGCCATTGACCTCAGTGACGATGCCGAATCGGTGCTGAAGAAGGTCCGTCAGATGTACACGGACCCCAAGCGGGTGCGTGCCGACATCCCGGGCACGGTCGAGGGCAATCCGGTGTTCATGTACCATGACGCGTTCAATCCAGACGTGGCCGAGGTCGACGACCTCAAGGCGCGGTATCGGGCGGGCGCTGTGGGTGACGTCGAGGTCAAGACGAAGCTGGCCAAGGCGATGAATACGATGCTGGAGCCGATGCGCGAGCGACGCCGGGCGCTGCTGGAACATCCGGAGCGATTGACGGACATCGTGGTGGAAGGCTCACGCAAGGCGCGCGTGGTGGCGCAGGCCACGATGGAGCGCGTCCGCGAGGCCGTGAGGTTGAAGTACTAGTGGCCACGGATCGCCAGGACGGCTTCGAATCATCGCCCGACGCGTACAGCGTCAAACTCGACAGCTTCGAGGGGCCGCTTGATCTGCTGCTGCACCTGATCAAGAAGACCGAGGTGTCGATCTACGACATCCCGATCTCGCTCATCACCGAGCAGTATCTCGGCTACATCGAAATGATGCAGGACCTGGACCTCGACGTGGCGGGGGAGTTCCTGGTGATGGCGTCTACGCTCATCCACATCAAGTCGCGCACCTTGCTGCCACGTCCGGAGACCGCCACCGGCGATCCGGAAGACACGGAAGATCCGCGCGAGACCCTCGTCCGTCGTCTGCTGGAGCACCAGAAGTACAAGGCAGCAGCCGAACTGCTGCACGAGAAGGAGACGCTGCGCAGTGCCCAGTGGATCCGGACCGACGCCAGCGTGGCCAAAGCAGCCGGCGACGAGTTTGAACCCGAGCTGGAAGTCGACCTCTTTAGCCTGTTGACCGCGTTCAAAGGCGTGCTCGGCCGCGCGGCGTACCGGCCCAAGGTGTTCCTGCCGCCCGAGAAGCTCTCGATTGAGGAGCGCATCGGGCAACTGCTCAGCCGGTTGTCGGAGACAGAGGCCTGCGGCTTCGAGGAACTGTTTGCTGACACTGACGGCAGCCGTCCGTTCATGATCGTGACCTTTCTGGCGCTGCTCGAAATGGTCCGACTGAAACTGATTCGAGCCTTCCAGGCCGGCGCATTCGGCGCCATTCGTATTTACAAGCGGGCACGTCCCGCAGACGCGCCGCATCCCATCGGCGACAAGGGTGATGCATGAGTGAGACCCCTTCCGGTCCCATCGACCAGGACACCATGGACGAAGACGTGCGGCGTGAACCGCCCGCGCCAGAGGGTGAGAGCTCCGAGGTGACGGTGACGGTCGAGGCGACGCTCGACGTCGAGGTCAGCGTGGCCGGCGATGCTGCGGACGACACCCTCCCCATGGCGGACGACACGCCGATTGATCCGGAGGCCATCGAGCGGGCCGCTGCGGCGGCCGGAAGCGACGTCGATGCGTTTGCCATGTCGGCGCTGCCGGATGACGAGGTGACCGAGGAGTCCCACGTCGCCTTGGGCGCGGACCAGTTGAAGGCCGTGGTCGAGGCACTGGTGTTTGCGTCGCCAGAGCCCCTCACCCTGAAGTCCCTCCTCTCGCTGCTCGAGACCGAGCCTGAGGAAGACGTGGTGGTCGCCCTTGCCGCTGTGCGCGCGGACTACGAGTCGCGCCCGGGCCTGCAGTGGGTGGAAGTTGCGGGCGGGCACCAGATTGTGACGCGTCCGGAGTTGCACGAATGGGTGCGGAGCCTGTTCCACGAACGCACGTCACAGAAGCTGAGCGTCCAGGCGCTGGAAACGCTGGCCGTGGTGGCCTACAAGCAGCCGATTACGGCGCTCGAGGCCTCCGAGGTGCGTGGCGTCAACGCGTCAGGCGTGTTGTCCACGCTGCTCGAACGGCATCTGGTGAAGATCGTCGGCCGCAAGAACGTCGTGGGCCGCCCCTTCCTCTATGCGACAACGAAGGAGTTCCTCATCCGCTTCGGTCTGAACGACCTGTCGGACCTGCCGCGCATCGAAGACATGGCAGAGGCGCTCGGGTTCGACCCACCGGCGGGTCTTACCGAGGTGTTGCCGAAGGACGAGATGCTCCCGCTGACCGAGGACGAGGCGCGCGCGGTCGGTTCGCCAGAGCCTTCAGCGTCTTGATCTCGGCTGGCGTGAGCTCGCGCCAGTAGCCGGGCTTGAGCCGCTTGTCGCCGATGGGACCGAACCGCGTCCGGGCCAGCTTCTGCACCGGGTGGCCGATGGCCTCGCACATGCGTCGCACCTGCCGATTGCGTCCTTCGCGAATCGTGATGCGGATGACACCGTCCATGTCCCGCTTGGGCGGGGTGAGCAGCTCGACGTCGGCCGCGCCGGTTCGTCGACCATCCAGGGGAATCCCTCGCCGCAGCCGTTCCAGCGCGTCCTCATCCGGCATGCCGGCCAGCAGCGCCTCGTACGTGCGTGGCACTTCGTGGCTGGGGTGTGTCAGGGCCGCGGCGAGCTCGCCATCGTTCGTCATCAGCAGCAGGCCCTCGGTGTCGTAGTCAAGGCGTCCCACCGGATACACGTACTCCTTCACCTCGCCCAGCAGGTCCATCACCGTGCGTCGGCGCTGCGGGTCGTTGCGCGTGGTGACAAACCCCTTCGGTTTGTAGAGGAGGATGTAACGTCGCGTCTCCTGCGTCTGCTTGAGCCGTCGTCCATCCACGCGGATCTCGTCCGTCGCCGGATCGGCCTTGGTACCGAGCTCCAGCACCATCTTGCCGTTCACGCTGACCCGGCCTTCGGTGATGAGGGTTTCGGCGGCGCGCCGCGAGGCCACGCCGGCCTGCGACAGGAGTTTCTGCAGTCGGATCATGAATGGTCTTACCGGCGGAGGACATCCGCCCAGAAGGAAACGAGGCGCCAGGCTTCCGCCGTGGACGCGGACTCATCGACTTCGGCGTGGGTGATCAGGTGGCTCAGGAGGAGACGCGTCGGCACAGCCGAGCCAAGATGGCGGCGGAGGAAGACGCTTTCCGCCGCTGGGATCACTGTATCAGCAGCGCCGTGCAGCAGGAAGACCGGAGCCGACGGGCGGGTCGGCGTGCGCTCGGCCGACAGCGCCGGCAGGTCGCTGGCCAGATGGTCGAGCTCAGGTGCCAGTACGGCGCCGAGCGCTGTGGTGTTCCGCTCGAGCACGTAGGTGAGATAGCGCCGCGATGGGTCTGGCAGGGCAGCGGCGAGGTCGCGGGCGCGCTGCAAGGTCCGGTTGGCGCGTCCCTGATCCACCAGCGTCTCCTGCGATGCCACCAGGAACGTGCGCACGCCGTCGCGCAGCGCGTCCACCTGGTCCGGTGGCACGACCGCCTGGGCAATGCTGTACAGGATCACCGCGACACCGTAATCATGGGGCGGATGGGACGCGAGGCCTTCAACCTGGGGCTCCTGGCCCGTCGCCAGGTAGCGCATGACGCGTGGGAGGTCGCTGTGGCCACCGAACGACACGACGTAGGCAATGCGGTTCCGCACGCGTGGGCGCCCCGCGGCCACCACCGAGAGCCCACCGGCGAAGCTGACGCCCACCACGCCAATCTTGCCATCCTTGGCCAGCTCGGGCTGTCCGGACATCCAGTACATCGCGTCTTCGAGCAGGTCAGTCGATTCGGGTGTGATGCGGAACGCCTGCAGGTCTGGCAGACCGAAGGTCAGTACCGCCACGCCGGCGCCAGCCAGATCCATGGCCAGCTTGGTGAGGCGGACTTCGTCGATGCCGGCCGCGTGAATGCCAGGCACCAGCAGCACGGCGCGGTTAAACCCGCCGGCCGGTTCATACAAACGCGTTCTGATGGCGCCGGCCCGGGTCGGCACTGTGGAGACGGGGTGAATGGTGATGGCGCGCGCCGCGCGCTCGGCCACGTGGGCCAGTGGGCCACCCAGGCCAGCTGCGCGGATGACGAGCATGAGCGACGTGACATACGGCGCCGCGAACGCGCTTGCGGCCAACAGGACGCAGAGGGCGACCAGCAGGATATCGGAGTTTCGGCGTCGCATCGAATGCGATTCTACCGCGTGCTAGACTGACCGGCTGTGGCTGACGCGAAGACGCTCATCATTGCAATCGATGGCCCCTCTGGGGCTGGCAAAGGAACTGTGGCCAGGGCCGTGGCCACCACGCTGGGCTTGCGGCACGTCGACACGGGTGCGATGTTCCGCGCGGTGTCCTGGAAGGCCGTCCACGATCAACTGCCGCTGGACGATGATGCAGCGGTGGCGCGCATCGCCAGCCAGGCCGCGATCGACGTGGAGGGGGGCATCGTGCGCATTGATGGGCACGATGTGACGCGGGCCATCCGGACGCCGGAGGTCGATGCCGCCGCGTCGGCCGTGGCGAAGCTGCCGACCGTCCGGTCGCTGCTGGTGGCACGTCAACGTGCCTATGGCGCGGGTGGTGTGGTGATGGAGGGCCGGGACATCGGCACGGTGGTGTTTCCGGATGCCGACGTGAAGATCTATCTCGATGCGTCGGCGGAGGAGCGTGCCCGCCGCCGAACGGCCGATGCCGGACACTCCGGCGGCGCGTCGGGAGCCGCTGAGGTGGCCAGGGCCATGGCAGAACGCGACAAGGCGGACTCGACCCGCGCCGTCGCGCCGCTGACGCTGGCACCGGACGCGGTCTATGTGGATACCACCACGCTCTCCATCAACGACGTCGTGGAACGGGTGATGGCGCTGGTGGCGCAGGCGGCCCGCCGATAGGCGGACCGCCCGACTTCACGTTAACGGTCTTCGAAGTCTTCGCTCGACTCGGGATCGAGTTCCCAGCGGTGGGCATCCCGTTCGCCGAGCTTCTCCTCCGTCTTGAGATCTTCGTCATCGTCATACTCCAGGCCGAGCGCCTGGCCGATTTCGTCGACGATGTCCTGATCCGGCGTGGGGTTGTCGCCACCCGGGGCCTCATCTCCGACCGTTGATGCGGCTTCCCAGTCGACGTCCACGTCACCGGCGGTGATGGATGGACCCGGCTCCGTGACATGCAGGCGCTGCTGTGCCATCGAGCGGCGACCGGAACGGGCCGCCGATGCGGTACGGTCCAGATCCAGCGACGATGGCAACGCGGACGGTTCCGGTGCCGTGACGACGGTCTTCCTCTTCGCCGTCGGGACGACCTTCTTCGAGGCCACCTTCTTCAGGCCCGTCTTCTTTGGTGCGGACTTCTTCAGGACCACCTTGGGTGGGGCAGCCTTTCTGGGGGCCGCCTTCCTCGGAGCCGGCTTCTTCGGTATCGCCCTGGTGACTACGGTCTTCTGCACCGCCTTCTTGACGGCCTTCTTGGCGACCTTCCTGGGCGCCGGCTTCCTGGCGACCTTCCTGACAGCCTTCGTGACGGCTTTCTTGGCAGCCTTTCTGACGACCTTCCTGGTGACCGTTTTGACAGCCTTCTTGCCGGTCGGCTTCGAGGCCCTGGTCGGGGCCTTCGCCTTCCGGGCTGGCTTGGCCGTGCGGCCTTTGGCTACCGGAGTCCGCCGGGTGGCCGCGGGTGTGCGAGCGGTGGTGCGGGGGCGGGCAGCTTTCGAGGTGTGGGCCTTCCGTTTGGCCATGACGACGTCCTTTCGATTACCTTGACAGGTCCCGGTAAGTCACGTAGGCTGTAAAGCTTATCGGCAGAGGGATAGTTGTGGCGGAGCTCACGTCCGCGTGCACTCACCACTGTATCCTGCGCCGTTATATCCGCGGGGGGCCGGTCCCCGCAACAGAAACCGGCAATCACGTTAGAGGAGGTCTCGCAAGAGAATGACCAATGTAGACAACGGGCTGTCGCCCGAACTGGGCGCACAGACTGTCGCGCCAGGACGTACCCGCGCAGGCAAGCCTGCCGGCCCTGCCTTCAAGCCGATGAACCCGGACATGGATGCGTCCGAGTTTGCCCAACTGCTGGGGCTGTACGATAGCAGCTTCCGGAATATCGCTGAAGGTGAGGTCGTCAAAGGCACCGTGCTGCGAGTGACCAACACCGAGGTGGTGGTCGACGTCGGCTACAAGTCCGAAGGCGTTATCCAGGTCAGCGAATTCCTCGACGAAAACGGTCTGGTGACCGTTCAGGCGGGTGACCTCGTGGACGTGCTGCTCGAGCGCACGGAAGACCGTGAAGGCCACATCGTTCTCTCGCGCGAAAAGGCCGAGAAGATGAAGATCTGGGACGAGGTCGAAAAGGCCTACGCCGATCGCAAGGTGGTCATCGGTCGCGTCATCGAACGGATCAAGGGCGGTCTCGCCGTCGACATCGGTGTCCGGGCATTCCTGCCGGGCTCGCAGATCGACGTGCGCCCCGTGCGGAACCTCGACGCGCTGCGCGGGCAGGAGCTCCGCATGCGGGTCATCAAGGTCAACAAGAAGCGCGGCAACATCGTGCTGTCCCGCAAGTCCCTCCTCGAAGAAGAGAACGCCGAGAAGAAGAAGACGACGCTCGAGACCCTGGCCGAAGGCAAGACGCTTCGTGGCACGGTCAAGAACATCACTGATTACGGCGCCTTCATCGACCTTGGTGGCATCGACGGTCTGTTGCACATCACCGACATGTCGTGGGGCCGCGTGGGTCACCCCTCCGAACTGTTCAAGGTCAACGACGAGGTCGACGTGGTCGTCCTCAAGTACGACCCGGGCACGGAGCGCGTCTCGCTCGGCCACAAGCAGCTCGTGCAGGATCCGTGGGCCACGGTGGAGAACCGCTACCCGGTCGGCGCCCGCATGGCCGGCAAGGTGGTCAGCCTGACCGACTACGGCGCCTTCGTGGAGCTGGAACCGGGCGTCGAGGGGCTCATCCACGTGTCCGAGATGTCGTGGAGCAAGCGGGTGAAGCACCCCTCCAAGATCCTCAACGTGGGCGACAGCGTGGACGCCATGGTGCTGGGTGTCGACCCGGCTGCGCGTCGCATTTCGCTGGGCCTGAAGCAGGTCGAGAGCAACCCGTGGCACGAGCTGGCCGACAAGTATCCGGTTGGCACGAAGATCAAGGGCAAGGTTCGCAACCTGACCGAGTTCGGCGCGTTCGTGGAAGTGGAAGAGGACATCGATGGCCTCATTCACATCTCGGACATGTCGTGGAGCAAGCGCGTCAAGCACCCGTCGGAAGTCCTGAAGAAGGGCGACGTGGTGGAAGCGATGGTCCTCAGCATCGACGCCGAGAACCAGCGCCTGTCGCTCGGGCTCAAGCAGCTCGCCACGGACATCTGGGACGACTTCTTCTCCCGCGTGCACGTGGGCGATACCGTCGAGGGCAAGGTGACCCGGATGACCAACTTCGGCGCATTCGTCGAACTGGACGAAGGCATCGAGGGTCTGATTCACGTGTCTGAGTTCGACGATACCCACGGCGACGAGAAGATTTCGCTCGAAGTGGGCAGCACGTGCCAGATGAAAGTCATCAAGCTCAGCCCGGCAGACCACAAGATCGGCCTCAGCATCCGTGCGCTGAAGTCGGATGACTATCGGACCGACTGGGACGCGTACCAGGAAGGTTCCGGCGACGGGTCGGCCACGCTGGGCGACGCGTTCCGGAAGCTGTAGTTCGGCGACTTTCGAGGCTGAGGAGCAGCGGTGGCGCTAGTGAGCGGCGGCAGCATGACGAAGGCGGAGCTTGTCGAGGAGGTGTCCAGGGTATCGGACCTCACGAAGAAGCACTCCGAAGTCATCGTCGACACGGTGTTCCGCACGATCATCGAGGCGCTGCATCGGGGTGAAAAGATCGAATTGCGCGGGTTTGGCAGCTTCCGTCTCCGGAAGCGCGAACCCCGCAAGGGTCGCAACCCCAAGACCGGCGACAAGGTGGACGTCCCGCCGAAGAAAGTGCCGTACTTCAAGCCCGGCAAGGAACTGAAGGAACTGATCAATCGGGAGGCGGAGGCCGCAGAAGCGGCCCTCGCCTCCGACTCCGGCGAATCCGCTCCGGATTCCGCCCTCATCTGAGCGTCCGCGCACCATCGCCGGGAGTTCAGCCAATTCGGGGCCGTGCATGGATCGTCTCTGGTCTCCCTGGAGGCTCCCGTACGTGACCGGTGAGAAACACGAGGACGGCTGCGTCTTCTGTCGTGCCCCCGGTCAGCCTTCGGCGGCCGATCTCATCCTCTGGCGTGACACGACCTGCTTCGTCATCATCAATCTCTACCCGTACAACAACGGCCACATCATGGTGGTGCCCTACCGGCATGCCCCGACCGTCGGCTCGCTCGATGCGGCCGAGTTGCAGGAGTTGGCGCAGCTGACCCAGCGGGCCGAGCAGGTGCTGGTCGAGGCCTATCAGCCCCACGGCATCAACATCGGCATCAACGTCGGCAAGTCGGCCGGTGCGGGCGTGGTGGATCACGTCCACGTGCACCTGGTGCCACGCTGGAGCGGCGACACCAACTTCATGACCGTCGTCGGAGAGACGCGGGTGCTGCCGGAGGACTTGGCGGATACCGGCCGTCGGCTGCGGCCGCTCTTTGAACAGCGCGCGTTCCAGCAGGCCTGAATGGACTTCGAGCTGTCGCCGCTCGCCGAACAGCAGCGGAAGGCCGCCGAGGCACTCGGGGCGTCGGTCGCTCCAGATGCCCCCATCGCGAACGTGGTGCGGGCACTCGCCGACGCCGGGCTGCTGGTTTGGGCCCCGGACGCGCTTGCGTCGGTTGTGGCCATCGAAATGCTGGCCACTCATGCGCCTGCCGCCGCGCTGATGCTGGCCTTGCAGGCCACCGCGCTCGATTGTCCGGGGCTGCCTCCGGCCCTGATGGCGTCGCTGCGGGCGGGGCAGCAG
>JAKFYA010000034.1 GCA_021731095.1 Acidobacteriota bacterium
AGACCGTCAGCAGCGACGACGCCACGTTGTAGCTGTAGAAGTAGAGTGGGTGGGCACCGAAGCGCGCCACCAGTTCGTGCGGGTCGAGCACGGTGAACCCGAAGCCGGACGACCGCTCCGTCAACCCCGGTGTGCCGACACCGAACGGGCCGAAGCGCAGGTAGAAGTAGCCCGCCAGCGTCAGCCCGATGACCAGCAGGCCCCAGACCGACACCCCTTTCAGGCGTGCCATCCGGCCCGCCAGCAGCGCCACCAGCACGAGGATGCCCGACTCGACGGTGAAGAGGGCAAAAGCGAACAGCAGCACGGCGGCCGCATCATTCCGCCAGTGGTACTCGGCGCGCACCAGTGCCACAGCCGCCAGGACGGCCATGATGATGGTGAGATAGGCGTTGACCGGAAAGGCTTCGCGCACCGTTCCGTTGAAGGTGTGGATGCCAAAGAGCACCGCCAGCGCCACCGGCACCAGCGCAAAGGCGCCAAACGTCCGGACGCGCAGCAGATGGACAAAGAGCATGGCGGTGCCCAGCAGCTGCAGCGCGTGCACGGTCTTGAAGCCGGCCCAGTAGTGCCCCATGGAGGCATCGAAGGCCAGCTTGAACTGAATCCAGGCCAGCGGGCGGATATACCCCGGCGCGAACAGGGTGTTGCCGAACAACTCGCGGTAGGTCAACTGCTGCAGCTCGAGCAGGTTGCCGATGCAGTCGCTGACCTGCACCGGAATCTGCGCGACGTGCCAGGCGATGCCGGCCGCCACGGCCAGCCCGAGCAGGTAGGCTCCGGCGGTCCAGACGGACCACCGGCCGGACGCAGGCGAGGCCGCGCCCATGGCGCGCGTCACCGCGGACCGCCAATCTGCACCGTGGCGCCCCGTGCAGCCATGGAGGCCGTCGCCGCTTCCAGCAGGCGCACCAGACGAAGGCCGGCAGCGCCGTCAGTGGTCGGCGTCAGTCCCTGCTCGATGCACTCGGCAAAGTGGCGCACCTCGATCTGCAGCGCTTCTGTCACCGGCAGCTGCGGCGCGTACATGTCTCCGGTCCGATAGCCCACCAGCATCTGGTGCACGTCGTCGGGGCTGGGATTCACCGAGATGCCCTTGTCGTAGACCTTCACCTTCTCGCTGCCTTCGAGGTCGTCGAACACGATCATCCGCCGGCTGCCGCCGAGCAGCGTCCGGCGCACCTTCACCGGGGCCAGCCAGTTGGCGTGCACGTGACCAATGAGGCTGCCGTCGAAGAACATCGTCATGTAGGCGATGTTCTCGGGTTCGCCCGCCACGTGCGACACGCCGGTCGCCGACACGGCCACCGGTTGACGGCCAAGCACGTAGTCCATCACCGACAGGTCGTGCACGGCCAGGTCCCACAGCACGTTGACATCGTGCTGGAAGAGGCCCAGGTTGATGCGGACCGAGTCGTAGTAATAGATGTCCCCCAACTCACCGGCCGCCACCATCTCGCGCATCTTCCGGACGGCGGGGGTATACACGAAGGTGTGGTCGACCATCAGGGTCAGGCCCCTGGCGGCCGCTTCTGCGACCAGCTGCTCGCCCTGTTCGACTGAGTGGGTCAGCGGCTTCTCCACCAGCACGTGCTTGCCGGCCTTGAGCGCGGCCATGGCCAGTTCGAAGTGGGTCGCCACGGGCGTGGCCACCACCACCGCCTGCACCTCGGGATGCGCAATCAGCGCCGCCGCATCCTCCGTGACCTGCAGGCCGGGAAAGCGACGCTGCGCCTCGGTCAGTCTCGCCGCGCGGCGATCGGCCACCATGACCACCCGGGTTGACGGGCACTCCACGAAATTCCGGACCAGATTCGGCCCCCAGTAGCCGTACCCGATCACTCCGACACCGATCATGCGGTTCCCTTCCTCTGCCGAATCTCTCTCAATGCACGTCCTGCTGCGAACACGTCTGCGGGTCAAACGTCTCGCCACCAATCAGCCGCGACACCTCCCGCCGTCCCTTCACGGCCGCGAAACACGCAGCTGCGCGAGCCGTCTCCAGTGGAAGCCGCGCTCCATGCTGTTGCAGTTGCCGAACCGTGTCGACATCGCCGCCGAACGCCGCAGCCTCAAGCGGCCACATCATCGTGCCACCGTCCGCCACACTCGACCGCGACGCGAGCGCCGGCAGGTTCGGATTGTGTCCCTGCCGCAACAGGAGAACCGTCGTGGCCAGATCGGCGGCAATCCCCGCCTCCACGAGCGTCGCCGGGGGGCGTGGTGCCAGCGGTCCGGCCCCGGTGAGGGCCCCGGCGACAAGTGCCAGCATCGCCAGCGCCGCCAGCAGCGCCGGCGCGGCAGCGACGCCCATCACGACAGGCCCGCGTCCGCGGTCAGCCATGGCACTCATTGATTTTCGTCGAACCAGGCCCGGCCCCAGGGAAATTCCGGCAACTCGGGCACCGGAGCCTCGGCCAGCGCCGCCCGTTCAAGTGTGACCTTCAGCGCACGCCTGGCTGGAGTATCGAGCCTGATCGCGTTGTCCTGGATGAAGTCGTCAACCGTCGCCCAGTCGCGCCGGACCACATGATTCATGCGACGCAGGGCGTAGTGAATGCCGATCTGCTTCACGCCCCAGCCGGACACAACAACCCCGATGGCCACAAGACCCGCCAGGCTTGCCGCATGGACCTGCCGACGCGAGAGCGCAGACACGGCATCCCGGACGCCTACATACGCCGCTGCCGCCAGGAAGACGCCGGCGGGCGCCAGAATCACGTCCTTGAGATAGGCGTAGCAGAAGGCTGCGTTCGCCACGAGCACCACGCCCGCCATCAGGAGCACGCGGTCCTCGTGTGCCAGCGCGACCGGTGTCCGCCAGCGCCGTCCGAGACGACGGCGCCACATGGCGACAGCAACCAGCAGCGTGGCCCCACTGGCGCAGAGCACGTTCAACTGTGTCCAGGCCTCGCGTGGGCCAATCACGAGTCCCCGCGTGAAACGCCAGACGCCCCCGCGCGGTTCGGCAAAGAGCACGCTGCTGATGGCGCCGCTCACGTTGTAGGCATAGAGCACGACTGGATGCGCACCGAACCGCCTGACCAGTTCTTCAGGGTCCAGCGTGGAGAAACCGAAGCCCGTGGCGCGCTCCATCAGGTCCGGCGTGCCCGTATCGAGCCAGAAGAGCCGAACGCCGGCGTAGGCCAGGACGCCGATGGTCATCAACGCTGCGGCACCAGACGAGATGCCGCGCCAGCCCAGAAGCCTGGCTGCGATCGTGATGATCCACACCAGCAGGCCCGATTCGAGCGTCAGCACCGCAAAGACAAAGAGCCCGAGCACCAGCACGTCATTGAGCCGCCGACGCGGTTCGGCGGCCACCGTCGCGGCCGCCAGACAGCAGACAGCCACGGACAGGAAGTGGTTGATCGGAAATGCTTCCATCACCGTGCCGGCAAACGTGTGCGCCCCGACGAGCATCGCCACCCCGCAGGGCAGGGCCACCAGATCCGCAGGCGTCCGGACCCGGAGCCAGCGGACAAAGAGCAGCAGCAGCAACCCCACCTGCGCGGCCTGGAGCCCCTTGAACCACACCTGATAGGCCCCACCGGACCAATCCATCACCACGCGGTACTGCGGCCACATCAACGGCCGGAAGTAGTTCCGGTTCGTCGCCTTCCGTACGAAGATGTCGAGCAAGGAGTCGTCAAGGACATCCACCATGTTGCCGAACCCGTCGCTCACCTGAATCGGGATGCGCAGGATGAAGTAGGCCAGCGTAGCTGCGACGAGAAGCACATACGTGAGGGCCAGCACCGGCACGACCCTGTGTCCGACGCGCGCGCCGGCACAGGGCTCAGTCACTCGCTGGAGGCGCCCCCCGCCCGTGCCAGCACACGCGCCGGCACGCCGGCCACGGTGGCGCCAGGTGCCACATCTTTCGTCACCACCGCTCCCGCACCAACCAGGGCCCCGGCCCCGACGGTCACGCCGCACAGGATGGCCGCGCCGCTCCCGATGGACGCTCCCCGGCAGACGCGCGTCGGCACGACCTGCCAGTCGGACTCGGTCTGCAGCTGTCCGTCGGCCGTGGCCCGCGGGTGACGGTCGTTGATGAACATGACGCCGTGCCCGATGAAGACCTCGTCCTCGATCGTCACACCTTCGCAGACAAAGGTATGTGACGAGACCTTGCAGCGGGCGCCAATCACCGAGCCCTTCTGGATCTCGACAAAGGCCCCGACCTTCGTGTCGTCACCAATGGTGCATCCGTAAAGATTCACCAGGTCGCGATGGTGAATCACGACGCCCTGGCCCAGCGTGACAGAGTCGGCAATCGGCATGATCAGGTACGGTTCGGTCGGTCAGGAGCGGCCACGAAGGCCGAGTCGGTGGGTGAGCACCAGCGTGTGGTGCACGCCGCGTTTGAGGGCACGACGCAGCAGGCCCGGCCAGCGGGCCGCAGTCATCGACGCTTCGTACAGGGCTGCGCGGACGCGGCGTCTGAACACCGCCAGGTCATACACCAGCTGCCGGCCACGGCGACGCATCCGCCCGCGCCACGCCGTGAACGCCATGCCGCCTTCATACCAGGCGGTCCAGACGGTGCGCCGCAGGCTCTTGCCGACGCGCTGTGCGGCCTCGCGGCCGTTGTCGAGCCGGTGCAGCAGCGCCGTCGACTTGGAGTACTCGCGCCAGAGGTCGAGCAGCACGTACTGGCAAATCAGCCGCCGCATGACCGCAGGCGTCACCTCTGGCCGAGCGGTGCGGACATACGTGCGCCAGAGCGCGCGGGCGTGTTGCAGACGGGCCGGCAACCAGAGTCCGGCAGGCACGGTGTCCGGGGTGAACAGCGAGGTGCGCTGCCGCACCACACTGGCCGATGGGCTTTGCCGCCGGAACCAGAGTTCGTCAGGCACCTGTCGGAATTCACCCTGGAGGGTCAGCTCCAGCATCAGCAGCCGGTCCGGCTGCAGGACGGGCCGGAAGATGCCCGCGCGTCGGAGCGCATCCGCACGCATCACGCCGTACACCAGATCCCCGGCCCCTGCCGCTTCTCCGGCAAACCGGCGCCACCGCGCGCGCACGTCGCGCAGGTCCGCCGTATCGAACGTCTTCGGCTGCTTCGCCCAGACGGCGCCCTGCCCGTCGATGCGGCGGGTCTGCGGGTAGGCCAGGACGGCATTCGCGTGCGCGTCCAGTTCGGCACGGGTCCGACGGAGCCAGTCCGGGTGCCAGCGGTCATGATCGCTGGCCCAGGCAAAGTACCTGGCAGAGGGGAACTGCCTGAGTGCCAGTTCGGCCGCCTCGCTCCAGGTGGCGACCATGCCCTGGCGGGTGTCGTGTCGGGCAATCCGGATACGCGGATCCCGGGCGGCATACTCCGCCATCAGGGCCGGCGTCTCATCGGCAGACCCGTCGTCCAGCAGCAGCAGGCCGAAGTCGGGATCCGACTGGGCCAGCAGCGAGTCAATCGCTTCCCGGAGATGACGCGCCTGATTGTGCAGCGTCATGCCGAGGGCGACGGTGGGGGTCATGCGCTGGCGAGTTTCTCCACGATGATCACGCGCCCCTTGTTGCCCCAGTCCATCTTCGCCTCAAGGTCCGGACGCGACCGGCATCCTTCGAGGATGAACATCAGGCGAAGCAGATCCTTGTTCAGCAACGTGATGTGCGTCGGGTCCAGATCGTCGCTCTGGTTGAAATCGAGCAGGTCGGCCGGGTTCGGATGATAGCGGGTGGTGATGTAGACGAGCCGCGAGGTCATGCGAACCATGTTCGCCACGGCCTTCTTCACTTCGAGCACGGTCAGGTGTTCGATGACTTCCCGGCAGATCACCAGGTCCACGCAGTTGTCACCCTTGAGGGTGGTGTCGGTGACCGAGCCGATCGCGATGCGGTCGCGCACGTCGGGGGTTGCCAGGCGCTTGCTGCTCTCGGCAAAGTCGATCCCTTCCACGTCCACGCCCTGCTCCCAGAGCAGATGCATCAGGGCGCCGGGTCCGCACCCCAGGTCCAGGGCTCGCACTGGCTGCAGCACCTCCTTGATGAGCGCCGGGTTCCGCCCTTCAATCTCCCGGCGGACGTCGAGGCTGTAGTTGTTGCCGGCATCGCGCCACTCGCCGGTGAAGTACTCCGCGTCATAGTGGGCAGAAGCGGTCGGCTTCTGTTCAAGGATCCGGCGTTCAAACTCGGTGATGGTCATGCGGGGCTCTGTGTCTGGAGGGCGAACTGTTTCAGGAGACGGCTCGACGAATCGAGAATGGTGTCGAGAAAGACGATGCCGATGCCAAGCTCGGCGCAGATCCGGACCTGCTCCTCGGGGAGCCGTCCGTCCCAGTCTTTCCCTTTCACGTAGTACTTCGGGCGGAGCTCCCGGAGGATGGTCTCGGTGTCGTGGCGGTTGATGTGGGTGTAGGTGATGAACCGGATGGCGTCAATCACCACCGCGCGCTGTTCTTCAGCCAGCAGCGGTGCGTGCTTGGTGGCGACGTACCGGTCGGAGGCGACATTGCAGAGCAGCGGCACGTCCACGGCCGCCGCCGCCGCACGGAAGTATTCGATGTGTCCATGGTGCAGGGGATCGAACGCTCCGTCCACCATGGCCACCTGCCCCTGGTACTGCTTCAGTTCCGAGAACGGGAGAATCATCCGACCAGCAGCCCCTTCGCCTTCAGCTCTCCGTAGGCCTTGTCGAAGAAGTCAACCGCCACATCCGGTGTCGTCTTTGCCCACTCGATGAGCTCGGTGAAGCCCGCCTCGAGCGTGACCTTCGGTGCGTACCCCAGCTTCTCGCGCGCGACGGTGATGTCGGCCGTGTTGTGCCGGATGTCGAACTTGCGTCCGGCGTTGGTGACCTCGGGCTCCACATCGCTACCGAGCAATCGTTTGAGCAACTGCGCAATCTCGAGGATGGTGACCGTCTCACCAGACCCGACGTTCACCGGCAGATAGTCGGCGCCGGAGGTCTCGAGCATCAGCGTCAGGCAGTCCACCACATCGTGGATGGAGACGAAGTCGCGCAACTGGCCGCCGTCCTCGAACACGACCGGGGGCTTGCCGTTCATCAGGCGGCTCAGCCAGATGGCGGCGACGCCAGCGTACGGGTTGCTCAGGCTCTGACGCGGCCCGTACACATTGAAGAAGCGCGGCGCCACTGCCGGGATGCTGTAGGTCTTCCCGATGAGCAGCACCATCTCTTCCTGGTGATACTTCGTCATCGAGTAGATGTTGTCGCGATAGAGCGCCTTGTCCTCGGGTGTCGGGATGGAGAAGACGTGCGCGCCGCAGCTCGGGCAATGCTGTTCCCAGTCTCGCGCAGCCAGCTGCGCTTCAGTCCGGATCGTGGGCGCGACCGGCCCGCAGGCGGTGCAGAGATACGCGCCTTCACCGTAGACGCCAATCGAGGAGGCGACGATGACCTTCTCGACCTTGTGCGTGGTGTTGACCAGGATGTCGAGCAGCAGTGCGGTGCCGCGCGTGTTCACGTCCACGTAGCGGTCCACCTGATACATGCTCTGCCCGACGCTGACTGCCGCGCCGAAATGCACGACGGCTTCCGCCTCAAGCACCAGCGGCTCGAAGACGGACCGGTCCCGCACATCACCCCGGACATACCGGACCTTCGGGTTGGCATAGGTCGGCCAGGTCCCGGACCGGTGCACCTGCGGCTCCAGGTTGTCGAGCACGGTCACGACGTACCCGCGGGTCACCAGCGCGTCGACCAGGTGCGACCCGATATAGCCGGCGCCCCCTGTCACGAGCACGTTACGAATCGCCACGCATCCTCCGTTCTGCCTCGGCCCAGTCATCCGGGCTGTCAATCGTGAGTGACTCGGCTGCCGCCACAACCATCGGGCGGCAGTCGTCACCATACAGGGAACCCTTCTCGACCAGCGTGCGCCGCCAGAAGGTATACACCGTGCCGTCCCGCACGTACGCCTGACGGGCATCCTGCCGCCGGGTCACGCGCTGCCCCTCGGGCAGGAAGGGCACCAGACGCGCCTCCTCAAGCCGCATCACGTAGTCGGGTGAGAGGTGACGCGGGAGTTCCAGCACGCTCACCACTGAGTCTGCGCCAGTCTGCTGGAGCAGTTCCACGGAGCGTCTGATGTGTGCGCCCGTGCGCAGGGGCGACGTCGGCTGCAGCAGCACGATGATGTCGGCCACCCAGCCCTCGCGCGCCAGCGTATCGACCGCGTGGGTAATCACCGGCAGCATGGCCGTATCGTCCTGGGCCAGCCAGGCGGGTCGCAGGAAGGGCACCTCAAGCCCGGACGCGCGTCCGACGTCGGCGATACCCTCGTCGTCCGTGGACAGCACGACTTTGTCCACCACCCCTGAGGCACGAGCCGCCTCGGCGGCGTAGGCCAGCAGCGGCTTTCCGTGCAGGGGCTTGATGTTCTTCCCGGGCAGCCCCTTCGAGCCACCCCGCGCCGGCACGAGACCGAGGACGAGGCTCACTTCGCACGCGGTGCGTTCTGCACGTACCGCACCTCCTGAAACAGACTCCGGATCACTTCAACGGTGGGCACGGCACCGGCGCGCGGCTGGCTGGGGCGGCACACGTAGCTGACATGCAGATGGTCACCGGCATAGTCGGTTCGCACCACCTCGAAGCCGGTTCTGGCCAGATAGGCCCGCATCGTCTCCTGGGTCAGGTAGTAGGGGTGGTCAATCTTGACGGCCTCTTCCACGGACCAGTTGCGCAGATAGGCGGCACGGAAGTCGACGATGTCCACGAAGAGCAGTCCGTTGTCGTTGATGAGCGAGCGAATCCTGGCGAGCGTGCCACCGACATCGAGCAGGTGATCCACCGTCTGGAAGAGCGCCACGACATCAAAACGGCGCGTGCCCGGGTCGTAGTCCTCGACCAGCGCCGTAATGGTCTCCAGTCCGAACTTGCGGGCCTCCTCGACCTCGAGCGGTGCCGGATCCAGGACGGCCGCCTCAAGGCCGAACACCCTGGAGAGGTGATGGGCCACGACACCGGTCGAGCCGCCGATGTCGAGCAACGTCTTCAGACCGGAGTCCTTGAGAAACGGAGCCAGCAACCCTGCCCGGTCGGCTGCGTACTCCTGCTGCTCGCCCTGCATCGTCTGGGCGTCGATGAGCCGTCCGTGGTACGCGCTGACCAGAGGACGGTAGGTGCCCTGGTAGAACTGGCCGTAGGCCTCACCGGTCATCACCGGATTCAGGAAGACCAGGCCGCAGAACTCGCACGCATGCGCCTGTGCCGGATAGCCGTAGCGGTCGCGATGAGTCAGCACGACGAAGGTCGAGCGCCCGCAGAGATTGCAGGCCTCGACGGTCCGCGTCGGCTGGGCGGTGAAATCGAACGGGAGCGCCGCAATGCGCGCGGCTCTGGGCTGTGAATAGTCGGTCATGCGTCGGTCCGCTGGCTCTCGGGGGAAATCGGCAGGCTCGCCAGCCCCAGTCCGAGCGGGGCGAGTCCACCAAGGTCAAACGGCGTGAATCGACCGCCCTCAATGAGGCGGTAGACGCGGCGGGCGACGTGCAGATGCACGTTGAGGAACTTGACGTCGGTCATGACGGCCATCGTATCGGTGCCCAGCATCGGCGCCAGCCAGGCAATGCTCCCGCATGTACCGACAAACGAGTGCGCGCCTGCGATGAGGCGGCTCTGCACGGCCAGATTGTTCTGCGGCGTCATCCATTCGCGCGCGCTGATGACGCGGGCGCCGGTTGGCAGCGAGAACTCGCCATGGTCATCAAGCGCCAGGCCCGTGTCGAGCATCACGATCGGATACCGCTCGGCAATGCCGGCCAGCAGATCGCGGAGCAGGCGCCGGTTCTCCACCGTGTCCTGCAAGGACTGGGCTGCATAGAATTTGACGGCCACATACTCGTCCGGCAATCCCGGCAGGGGGGCAGCCGTCGCGGCAGGCGCTGCAATCCGCTTGTAGATCGTGTGATCGTCCACAAAACCCAGCGGGCGATTGCCGGCCCAGAACTGGCGGAAGAGCTGATACATCAACGACGGATGCAGCACGTTGGCTCTGGACCAGCCCCATTCGGCACGCGCCTGATCGATGAGGGTCTGCTCGAACGCCGACACCCCCCACTGCTTGATGGTGCCGCCTGGCGCGTCCTGTCTGGCGTTGTTGTAGCTGGCGAACGCCTCCGGGGTCACACGGTCGAAGACCTCGAGGTGGTTGGGCGTGATATCGGCATACCAGGCGCCTGCGCCTCCGCGCGAGAGCACGAGAAGCTTCTCCGGCTTGATGTGGTACGCCGACGCGAACCACCGGACGAACGGCACCCAGTACAGCGCTTCGTAGCCGACCTCCGACATCCAGGGCCCGACGATGAGGGGCAGCCCGGCGTCTGCCAGGCGCTCCATCTCTTCTTCAAGCCGGATCTCGGCACGCAGTTCGCCCCAGCGCTCATTGACGCGTTTGCGGCGCACACGCCACCGCTGCACCGGGCGTCGCATGCCCCAGAGGCGGAACGCGGCCTTGCGTCCCAGGTTTCTGGCAATGATCGGCACATGGCCGAGCCTGTCCATCATCACTTTCCAGGGGCGCTGCAGCTTTCGCGACCACATGCCCCAGACATGCACGGCGCGCCGGCTGCGGCGCTCCCAGCTCTTGCTCACCCGCGCCGTGAACCGGTCACCCGTCCTGGCAGCCTCGTGCCGCCACCGCTTCACCTGGCGCCGCGTCTCGGCCACCCAGAAGCGCTTCTGTTCGCGCGCGAAGGTGTCCACGCGCTGCAGCAGGGTCGGTGCGGTCATGCCGTGGGCACGTCGGTCTTCAATAGGTCAGCCGCTTCTCGACCGTGAACGCGATGGTCGCCAGGCAGTCCGCAATCCGCTGACCGGCCTTGCCATCGCCGTACAACTGGTCCTGTCCTGGTCGGCCACGACGCATGTGCTCGCGGATGGCGTCGGCAATGGCCACGCGGTCGCACTCGACATCGATGACATTCTTCCCGCGCTCACGTCCCTGCTGCCGGGAGCCGACATTGACCGCCGGAACCCCGAGAAACGAGCACTCGCGAATGGCCACGCTTGAGTTGCCCACAATGGCGGTCGAGCTGCAGAGCAGGCGCAGGAAGTCCTCGGGAAACATGTTCCGGAAGAAGTGGAACGAGGCCGGCTTCTCTTTCTCGCGGAAGACGCGGATGCCCTTGGACGTGCCATCGGAGCCGGCATCCACATTGGGCCAGAAGAAGAGCACCGGCAGGCCGATGTCCTTCACCGCGTACAGCGTCTCCTCCACCTGCTTGCGGGCTTCTTCATGCTCGGTGGTGACCGGGTGCTGCATGACGACGAGATAGCCATTGGACAGGTCTTCGCTCGGCCCGACGCCGCCGTACTTCACGAAGGGATCGAAGTCCATGGCGGGGCTGGCGGCCACCTCTGCGGCGATGTCGATGGAGGGGCACCCGGTGAGATGGATGCTGGCCGGATCCTCGCCAAGCATCGTGACCCGCTCGCGCGCTTTCTCGGTCGATACCAGGTGCACGTTCGAGAGCTTGGTGACCGCGTGGCGAACCTTCTCGTCAATCGAGCCGGTCACCTCCCCGCCCTGCACATGCACCACAGGAATGTTCATGTAGGACGCCGCGACGGCCGTGGCCAGCGTCTCGTAGCGGTCCGCCACGGTCACGACGGCATCCGGCTGGAGATTGTCGAAGACCGTGGCCAGTTCCACCAGCCCAAGCCCGGTGGTCTTGGCCTGTGTGACGAGATTCTCGCCTTCCACGACCATGTAGACCCGGGCACTGGGTTCGAAACCATCGCGCTGGATGGCACCAATCGCATTGCCGTACCGCTCGAGCAGGGCCGACGCGGCGACCACGAGCTGGAGCTCCAGGTCGGGATGAGCCTTGATGGCCTGCAGCGCGGTCCGGATGCGCGAGTAGCTCGGCCGCGCGGTCACAACGACGCAAATCTTGCGCTTACGTGTCTGGCTCACTGAAGATCCTCGTCCCTGATAACCTCGTCGGCCGCGACGGCGCGACGCAGCGTCCGTCCGACGATGTCGTGCCAGCGCGACGGCCCGAGGCCGTGGCCCGGCTTCTTGAGGGCCAGGTCGGATGCGCTGAGCACGGCGCCCGCGCCGAGCGGCCGACTGGCCACGATGCTGCGTGAAAAGATGCCTCGCAGCGGCGTGGTCAGGGCCGCCGCCGCATCCTTGTCGACCGGATTGGCACGCATCGTCTCGATGAAGCGCACCCCCTGCACCAGCTGCCGCAGCTCGCCTGTCGTCAGCGACGCCGGCACGTCCGGCCCGAACATCTCGCGCCCCAGGGTCACATGCACTTCCAGCATGTCGGCGCCCATGGTGGCGGCAGCCAGGCCGGCGTAGATGGTGGCGGAGTGATCCGACAGCCCCACGGGACAGCCGTAGCGCTCCCGGAAGAAGGGCAGCATGTTCAGCCCGATCCGCTCCGGCGGACACGGATAGGCCGTCGTGCACTGGAGCACACCGAAGGTCCGCCGGCTGGCGCGAATGCGGTCGACTGCGGCATCCACCTCGGCAATCGTGCTCATCCCTGTCGAGAGCACGACAGGAATGCCTGTCTCCAGCATCCGATCAAGAAAGACGGTGTTGCCCGTATCTCCGGAAGGGATCTTCCAGAAGGGCTGGCCAATCCGCTCCAGCAGGGCGATGGCCTCAAGCGAAAAGGGCGAGCTGATGAACGCCACGCCACGCTCACGGCAATGCTCGGCAAGCCCGGCCCACTGCGCCTCGGTAAAGGACGTGCGCTGCCAGTAGTCGTAGCGTGTGGCGTCCTGCCGGCTGAACTTCACGCGGAACGGTTCAGCCGCCGTGCTCTCGGCCTCGGCTATGTGGGTCTGGAACTTGACGGCGTCGGCCCCGGCCGAGGCAATGGCGTCAATGAAGGCGTGCGCCGTACCGAGGCTGCCATCGTGGGCCAGCGCCACTTCACCCACGATGTAACAGGAACCGCCAAAGAGCGATGTCGTCATGTCAGTGCTGCCCAGTATCGCCTGCCGGGTCCTGAACAGCCGGAAGGCCGCGGAGGTCCACGGGACAGAAGCGCCCGGCGCCCTTCAGGCGTGCGCTGGTCCGCAGGGCCACCGCCAGATGATTGTGCAGAAACTCGTCATCCGCAAACAGCGCGGAGGTATGGACACCCAGGCGGGGTGCCATCCACGTGATGCTGCCGCAGGTCCCGACATACGCCGCGGCACTGCCCACGATCTGCGTCTGCGCGCCCAGGTTGGTGAGGGGCGACATCAGGTCCCGCGCATTGATGATCCGCGGATGACTCGCCAGGGCGATGTCCGCGTGGTCATCCACCGACAGTCCCGTTTCCAGCAGCACCACCGGACGCTGCTCGGACAGCTCGTCAATGAAGCGCCTGACCTGGCGGCGGATGTCCGGCCGGTCCGGCATGGAGCGCGCCGCGTAAAGCTTCACGGCCGTGTAGGACTCCGGCAACTGGCGCCGGTCGATCACGGCCGGCGCGTGCTGCAGCGAGAAGCGGGTGTGCGCATCCATGAAGCCCATCGGACGATGGCCCGACCAGAACAGCTTGAAGAGCCGGAACATCAGCGAAGGATGCAGCACCCGCGCACCGGTCAGCCCCAGTGTCTGCTCGGCATGCCGGATCAGATCCGCGTCCAGGTCTGACAGGCCCGACTGCTTCTGCTCGGCGCGCGCCTGATTGCGCCGCCCGAACTCCTCGGGTGACATGGCTTCCCACATCTCGACATACCGGGACGCCACACCCGAGTACCACGACGCGACGCCGCCGCGGGACACCGCGATGGCGCGCGAGGGGTCGAGCTGGTAGGCGACGCGCACCCACTGGAGAAACGGCACCCAGTAGAGCAGCTCATAGCCGACCTCGGCCAGCCAGGGTCCGAGGATGACCGGATGGTCGCCCTGCACGACGTGGGCAATCTCGCGCTCGGCCTGCCACTCGGTCTGATTCCACGCCCACTGATCGAGCACATCGCGCCGGCGCCCGGCCAGTTCACGCAAGGGACGACGCACGCCCTTGATGATGTCCCGGGCCACGCCGGCACTCGCGTTCTTCCCGGCCTCCGCGAAGCCGCCGAAGACGTGCACCACATCCTTGCAGGCGTCACCCGCCCGCTTCCACTCATGCCGGGCGCGGCCTCGCGCACGCCGCCACTGGCGCGCTGTCAGGTTGCGCGCCGCCACGAGCGACCCGGTACTGGCTGTCACGCGGCGACGCCTCCGCCCGTCACGATGCAGGCTCTCCAGGCACGAGGCCCCCGAAGGCCAGGTGCAGCGCGCCCAGGCGCCGCACATCGATCTCAGAGAAGGTTCCGGCCCCCAGACCGGCAAACACGCGCTTGGCCACTTCGAGGTGGTCGAAACGGAATCCCTGCGGATGCGAGTAGAACGTCACCGCGTCGGTACCGAGGAGCGGAGCCATGTAGGAGAAGCCCCCGTAGGTCCCCAGGTAGGCGTCGGCGCCACGGATGATGGCCGTCTGCACGGCGAGATTGTTGTTCGGCTGCATCAGATGCGTGATGGTGTGCAGCCGGCCACGCTGGATGAGCGGGTAGTCTTCGTGGTCGTCGAACCGGATGCCGTGGTCAAGCAGTACGACGTCGGTGGTTGCCGTCAGCCGCTCGAGCAGACCGCTGATGAAGGCGCGGTTGTCGGGCGAATCCGGAAGCGCAGTGTTGGCGTAGAACTTCGCGCACACATAGCGCGCCGGCAACTGGGCACGGATGGCCGCTTCGGCAGGGTCCTCCTGGATGGTGGCAAAGGAGGTGAACGACTCCAGCAGCGTCATCGGGGCATGCTGCATCCAGAACAGGTGGAAGAGCTGATACATCACCGAGGGGTGCAGCAGTTCCGGCGTCTGGAATCCGTGGGCCACCTTCACCTGCTCGATGATGTCGCGGTCGAACGCCGACACCTCGGTGTGCTTGAGACGGCCCCCGCCCTCGCTCACGCGGGCGTCGTTGCGTGAGCGGAACTCCTCTGGTGTGACGTAGTTGAAGACATCGTCGTAGTGCGCGGCGAAGGGCCGGTACCAGGGTGCGCTGCCCCCTCGCGACACCACGGTCAGGCGGTCCGGATCAATGCGGCCGGTCTCGCAGACCCAGCGCAGAAACGGAATCCAGTAGAGCAGCTCGAAGCCGGCTTCACTCACCCACGGTCCGGCGATGATCGGACCCGTCCCCGCGGCGAGCCGCTCGACCAGGGCGCGCGTCTCCAGTGCCTCCTGCGAGTGGGCACCCGCGAGTCGCTTGCCCGGGTCGCGCCCCTTTCCAACCTTTGGCGCGATGATGGAGGGGCGCTGCCGCGCCTGCGAGGGTGTGCCGGGTGTCCGGCTGTCGTCGGCGTCCACATCCTTTTCACGCAGCGTCGACACGGGCTTCGGCGGCAGGGTTCTGAGGTCCAGCGCGGAGACAATCGCGGGCCAGGTCAGCCGGAGCAGGCGTTCCACAAGCCCTCCGCCCACAGCAGGCGGGCGGGGGCGCGCGGCGGTCGCCTCCACCGCGTCGGCAAACAGCGGTGCCGCTGGCACGTCTATGCCGAGAGGACGGATGAAGGCCTCGACGAAGGCCCGGCTCTTCGGATCCCCCTCGTCCGGTCCGGCCAGCCGCGCCGACAGTTGCGCGAGGTGGTCTTCGAAGCGCGTGGCCGTATGCAGCAGCCCCCCACCGGCTTCGAGCAGGTAGCGGAAGTGCAGCGTCCCCTCTTGATTGTTCTTGGAGTACTTCGAAAGCATGACGGTGTAGACCGACTTGCCCAGCACGGCCGCTTCAAGGAAGGCGCTGGTGTTCAGCCCCACGACCGCTGCGGCGTAGTGCATCGAATCGAAATAGTCGTCCTTGGCCGTCTGGTCCACGGGATGCGCGCCCCAGAAGGCCACATCACCCAGCGCCGACAGATCGACGTTCTTCCACTCGTCCATCCGGCCCGGATGGGGCCGAATGAGGATACCCACCGACTTGAGTGCCGGGTCGGCGCTCTCTCGGATGCGACGCACCCACTTCTCGACGAAGATGGCTTCGTCGCCGGTGCCCCGGAACAGCGAGGAGCAGACATAGAGGAGGAACGGCCGGTCCGCCGGCAGGCCCACGCGCTCGCAGAAGGCCTCGCGCGACCGCGACGGCTTCCAGGTGAACCAGTGGTCGTATGGCTGCGCGCCGGTGACCACGACACGCCGCGCAGGCATGTCATGCATCGACATGGCCTCGCGCTTCTGGATGGGATTCCACACCGTGACCAGGTCCGGGCGCGAGCGCAGCAGGGCCTTGCTCGACAGGTGGTCCCAGCTACCGACGCAGAGCGCCGTCCGTCGGCTCTCGGCCTGGGCCGCTGCCAGTAGGTCCAGTTGCGGAGACCCCAGCTCGATGAGCGGCGTCAGGAGCGTGATGTCCGGCGCCTGCTCGCGGAGATAGGCCTGCACCGCGACGGCCTCCGGCGCCGCCCGCTCGGCCCAGCGCAGGAGCGCGGCGAGGAGGCGTCGCCCGGTGCCGCTGCGGAAGATGGGCAGTCGGGACAGGGCCACCACGCGCGTCGGGGCCCGGCCAAAAGCGCGGCTCCTG
>JAKFYA010000174.1 GCA_021731095.1 Acidobacteriota bacterium
AGGTTGTTCGCCCCATCGGGGCGAACAACCTCCCGACGGCCCTCTCCCGGGGCCTCTCGCGACAGGAGCCCACGGTGCCGCTGAAATGACAAAAGGCCGGCCCGCAGGCCGACCTTTCGTTCCGAACCCGGCACCGGTTCCGCAGAACCGGCCCCGTTGTTACTTGACGAACAGCATCTCGCGATACGTCGGCAGCGGCCAGAGGCCATGCGGCGTCAACACCTCGATGGCATCGCCGATGTCCCGCAGCTTGTTCATGGCCGGGATCACCTTGTCGCGCATGTACTTCGCGTGCTTCTCGGGCGACGCGCCGCTGTGCTCGAGCAGGCCGTTCAGCACCTCGGCCTGCGCCTGGAACTGGTCCACCAGCTTCGAGTACTTCACGACCAGCTTCTTGCTCTGGACGGTGGTCCCGCCCGAGGCCTTGGCTGCAACAACCGCCTGACCAATCTGCTTCTGATACTCGAGCGCAGCCGGCAGGATGTAGCGGTGCGCCATCAGCACCATGAGCTGACCTTCGATGTTGATGGTCTTGTTGTAGGCCTCGAGGTACACCTCGTAGCGCGCGTGGATTTCACGCCCGTTCAGCACCTTGTGCTTCTCGAGCACCTTCACCACCGCGGGCTTCACCAGCTCGGGCAGCGCGGCGACGGTGTTCTTGTGGTTCAGGAGACCACGCTTGGCCGCTTCCTTCTCCCACTCCTTCGAGTACCCGTTGCCGTTGAAGATGATGCGCTTGTGTTCCTTGACGATCTTCGTCAGGAGCTTGGCCACCGCCTTGTTCAGGTCTTCGCCGCCCTTGACGGCCTTTTCCAGGTCGTCCGCGATGGATTCGAGGGCGTCTGCCACGGCCACGTTCAGCATCATGTTCGGCAGGCTGATGTTCTGGCCCGACGACACGGCGCGGAACTCGAACTTGTTGCCCGTGAAGGCAAATGGGCTGGTGCGGTTGCGGTCGCCCGCGTCCCGCGGCAGCTTCGGCAGGCCGCTGACTCCGAGTTCGAGAATGCCGCCCTGCTTGGTGCTCTTGGCGCCGCCCTTTTCGATCTGCTCGAAGATGTCTGCGAGCTGGTCGCCGAGGAAGACGGACAGGATGGCCGGCGGTGCCTCATTGGCGCCAAGGCGGTGATCATTGCCCGCGCTGGCGATGGTCGCGCGCAGCGCACCCTGCCACCGGTCCACGGCACGCAGCACCGCCGCACAGAACACGAGGAACTGGACGTTGTCGTGCGGCGTGGCGCCCGGGCTCAGCAGGTTGTTGCCGAACTCGTCCGACATCGACCAGTTGTTGTGCTTGCCGGAGCCATTGACCCCCGCGAACGGCTTCTCGTGCAGGAGGCATTCGAGGCCGTACTTCGGCGCCGTCCGCTTCAGCACTTCCATCGTCATGAGCTGATGATCGACCGCCACGTTGGCGCTCTCGAAGATGGGCGCCACTTCGTACTGGCTCGGCGCCACTTCGTTGTGGCGGGTCTTCACCGGCACGCCCACCTTGCAGAGCTCAAGTTCCGCATCGGCCATGCAAGCCAGCACACGTTCCGGGATGGAGCCGAAGTACTGGTCCTCCATCTCCTGACCCTTGGGCGGCTTGGCGCCGAAGAGGGTGCGGCCGGCATTGATCAGGTCCGGACGGGCAAAGTAGAAGTTGCGGTCAATCAGGAAGTACTCCTGCTCGGGACCGCAGGTCGTCATGACGCGCTCGCTGGTGGAGCCGAACAGCTTCAGCACACGGGTCGCCTGACGTGACAGCGCTTCGATGGAGCGCAGGAGCGGCGTCTTCTTGTCGAGCGCCTCTCCGGTCCAGCTCACGAACGCGGTCGGAATCACGAGCGTGACGTTGTTGCCATCCACCTTCAGCCACGGCGGGCTGGTCGGGTCCCACGCGGTGTAGCCGCGGGCTTCGAAGGTGGAGCGCATTCCGCCGTGCGGGAAGCTCGACGCATCCGGCTCGCCCTTGACCAGTTCCTTGCCGCTGAACTCCAGCACCGCCTTGCCCTCGCCACTCGGCTGCAGGAAGGAGTCGTGCTTCTCGGCCGTGATGCCGGTCATGGGCTGGAACCAGTGCGTGTAGTGCGTCGCACCGTGCTCAATCGACCAGTCCTTCAGCGCCGACGCAACGGCGTCCGCCGTCGACAGGTCGAGCGACTCACCCTTGGTGATGGTGGCGCGCAGCGCCTTGTAGGCCGCCTTGGGCAGACGCGCCGCCTGCACGCGATCGTTGAAGACGAGCGAGCCGAAGTTGTCGCCAACGGCCGTGGGAGACGTCAGCGCAGGGCGACCTCCCGTCATCGACCATTCGCGGATGCTCTTGATGGCATCGGTCAGTGCTGCAGAACCCATGTGGTGAGTGTCCTTTCTTCCCTGGGCGACGAGCGCGTCAGGCGGAATCGAGTAATAGGCCGGGCACGCTGATTATGCAGAACCCGGAGCACACTCTGCAATATTTCCGGCCACAAGCTGTCGATAGTGGGGCTAAAACTGCATCGTTAAAGACGGCCCGTGCACATTGAGCACTTCTTTACGCACATCGCGCACAATTCGATGCCAATCCTGAGTGCCAAGCGCTGGTACGTGTGCAGATCGGATCGACAAATCGCGTACGGGCGACCATTCGTGTTGACCATCGATATCTATGAATGTAGATTTATGGATATCGTGCAGCAGGCATCTACCCTCTTTCGGCTTCTCGGCGATGTGACTCGCCTGCGGATGTTGCGCGTGCTGGGTCGGGAACGCTTCAATGTCACCGAGCTCACGGGCATTCTGGCGCTGGCCCAGTCTGGCGTGTCCCGCCACCTGAGCCTGTTGCGGGATGCCGGCCTGGTCTCCGAAGAGCGCGAGGCCGGATTCGTCTACTACCAGCTGCGCAGGAACGCACCCGGCGCCGAGCTGCTGTGGCCCCTGCTGGACACGCAGTTCGCCGCCGCCGACGATGCGACGCTACGGGCCGACGACGCACGCCTGCAGGAGGTGCTACGGCTCCGCAAGGAGAACTTCGAGACCCACGGCGACAATCGGCAGCTGGTGCCTGGTCGGAGCTGGGCAGCCTGGGCGCGGGCGCTCGGCCACCTGCTGCCGCCGCTCGACGTCGTGGACATCGGGTGCGGCGAAGGCTATCTGTCGCTGGAGACCGCCCGCTGGGCGCGCGTGGTTGTGGGCGTGGACCGGTCAGACGAAGTGCTGGACCGTGCCAAGGCGCTTGCGGCCAGACGCAACGTGACCAATGTGCACTGGCGAAAGGGCGACCTGGCCCGTCTGCCGTTGACGGATGCCAGCGTGGACGTCGCCCTGTTCTCCCAGGCGCTCCACCACACACGGCACCCGGACGAAGCCCTTGAAGAAGCCGCACGCGTGCTGCGGCCCGGCGGCCGCGTGCTCATCCTGGACCTGCGCGAGCACAGCGAGGCCTGGGTGCGCGACCGACTGGGCGACGCACGGCTTGGCTTTGCCGACGACGACCTGAACCATCTCCTGACTGAAGCCGGCTTTGAACAGGTCCGCATCACCGTCGGCACCCGTCAGGTCGGCGACCCCTTTGTTGTGCTGATTGCCTCGGCGACCAAGCCCGGAGAGGTGCCGGACCCGGCGCGCCCGGTGCGTCGCACCCGCTACACCTCTGCGGTCAGGGCCCGCTGACCGCCTCATTCGTTCCACGGAGACTGACACCCATGCCGAAGACACCGTCCCTGACAGACCTGCTCGCCACGCGCATCCTCGTGCTGGATGGCGCCATGGGCACGATGATCCAGCGGCATGCGCTGACGGAAGGCGACTTCCGCGGCGAGCGTTTTCGTACGCACGCCCACGATCTCAAGGGCGACAGCGACGTCCTGGTACTCACCAGACCAGACGTCATTGGCTCGATACACCGTGAATATCTCGAGGCCGGCGCCGACATCGTCGAAACCAATACGTTCGGCGCCAATGCCATCTCGCAGGCCGACTACGGCCTGGAGGCCTGCGCCTACGAGATGAACGTGGCGGGCGCGAGGGTGGCACGCGAAGCAGCCGACGCCTTCACCCTGCAGACGCCAGACCGGCCGCGCTTCGTGGCGGGCTCCATCGGACCGACGAACCGGACGCTGTCGATCTCCCCGGACGTCAACAACCCGGCCATGCGCGGCGTGACCTTTGACGAACTGCGCTCGGCGTACACCGAGCAGGTTCGCGGACTCATTGAGGGCGGCGCCGATCTGCTTCTCATCGAGACCATCTTCGACACGTTGAACGCCAAGGCCGCCCTGGTGGCTGCGCAGGATGCATTTGATGCGACCGGCCGGTCCCTGCCGATCATGATTTCGGTGACCGTCACCGACCGCAGTGGACGCACGCTGTCCGGCCAGACCATTGATGCGTTCTACACCTCGATCCGGCACGCCAGGCCGTTCAGCGTCGGCCTGAACTGCGCCCTTGGGGCCCGAGACATGCGCCCCTACCTGGCCGAACTCGCCCGGATCTCGGAGAGCTATGTCACCGCGTATCCCAACGCGGGACTGCCCAATGCCTTCGGTCAGTACGACGAGCAGCCCGAAGAGACGGCTGCGCTGCTCAGGGAGTTTGCGGAAGCGGGCTTCGTCAACATTCTCGGTGGCTGCTGTGGCACGACACCGGATCACATCCGCGCGGCGGCACGGGCGCTCGAGGGCGTCCGGCCACGCCGCCATCCGGAGGCCACCGGCCACGTGGCTGGCGCACCGGCGTCCGTCGACGGCCCCGAACCACAGCATTTCACGGTGCTGTCAGGCCTTGAGACGCTGACCATCCGCCCCGACGCCAACTTCACGATGATTGGCGAGCGGACCAACGTCACCGGCTCCAAGCGCTTCTCGCGACTGGTCATTGCGGGGGACTTCACGGCGGCGGCGGCCGTGGCCCTGGACCAGGTCCGCGGCGGTGCCAACATCCTCGACGTCAACATGGACGAAGGCATGCTCGACTCCGAGCAGGCCATGACCACGTTCCTCAACCTGATTGCCACCGAGCCCGAAATCGCGCGCCTGCCGATCATGATCGACAGCTCGAAGTGGACCGTGCTCGAAGCCGGGCTGAAGTGCGTCCAGGGCAAGGGCATCGTCAACTCGATCAGTCTCAAGGAAGGGGAAGACGACTTCCTGAAGAAGGCCTCCGTCATCCGGCGCTACGGCGCCGCAGCGGTCGTGATGGCGTTTGACGAGCAGGGACAGGCCGACTCGGTCGAGCGCAAGGTCTCGATCTGCCAGCGCGCCTACGCGCTGCTGACGGGCCGTGGCGGCTGGGACCCGTCGGACATCATCTTCGACCCGAACGTGCTGGCCATCGCAACGGGACTCGAGGAGCACAACGAGTACGCCATCAACTTCATCGAGGCCACCCGCATCATCAAGGCCACCTGCCCCGGCGCCAAGATCAGCGGCGGCATCAGCAACCTCTCGTTCTCCTTCCGGGGCAACGACGTGGTGCGCGAGGCCATCCACTCCGCCTTCCTGTTCCATGCCATCAAGGCGGGGCTCGACATGGGCATCGTCAACGCCGGCCAGCTGGTGGTGTATGAGGACATACCGAAGGACCTGCTCGAACGCGTCGAGGACGTCATCTTCAACCGGCGCCCGGATGCCACCGAGCGGCTCGTGCAGTTCGCCGAGACCGTCAGGGGCTCTGGCACCAGACAGGTGCAGAACCTCGCCTGGCGCGAGGGCACGGTGGGTGAACGCCTGACGCACGCGCTGGTGCACGGCGTGGTGGACTTCATCGAGACTGACGTGGAAGAAGCGCGCCAGGCGCTGCCGCGCCCGCTCGATGTCATCGAAGGCCCGCTCATGGACGGCATGAAGATCGTCGGCGACCTGTTTGGCGCGGGGAAGATGTTTCTGCCTCAGGTCGTCAAGAGCGCCCGCGCCATGAAGTCCGCCGTGAACTATCTGCTCCCGTACATGGAGGAGGAGAAGCGTCGCACGGGCGACACCTCCCGGTCTCAGGGCAAGGTGCTGCTGGCCACGGTGAAGGGCGACGTGCACGACATCGGGAAGAACATCGTGGGCGTCGTCCTCGGCTGCAACAACTACGAGGTGATCGACCTGGGCGTGATGGTGTCCGCCGACAGGATCCTGACGGCCGCCGTTGAGCAGCAGGTCGACCTGGTCGGCCTCAGCGGCCTCATCACCCCGTCTCTGGACGAGATGGTGTTCGTGGCCAAGGAAATGGAGCGGCGGGGGATGAAGATGCCACTCCTCATCGGGGGGGCCACGACGAGCCCGCAGCATACGGCCGTCAAGGTGGCGCCGGTCTACAGCGAGCCCGTGGTCCATGTGCTGGACGCGTCGCGCGCTGTCGACGTGGTGTCCAACCTCATCAGCCAGACCAACAAACCGGCGTACGCGGCGGCCAATGCCACGCGGCAGGAGACGCTGCGGGTCCAGCACGGGGCGCTGAAGCGCAAGCCACTGGTCCCCTATCCGTCCGCACTGGCGAAGAAGGCGCAGCTCGACTGGACGACCATCGCGACGCCAGCCTTCACTGGCACCAGGCAGGTCGATGTGCCGCTCGCCGAACTGGTGCCCTACATCGACTGGACGTTCTTCTTCGCAGCATGGGAGCTGAAGGGCCGCTTCCCAGCCATTCTGGATCACCCGCAGTACGGGCCAGCAGCCCAGGACCTGTATTCGCACGCGCGGACGCTGCTGGACCAGATCGTCAAGAAGCGGCAACTCACGGCCAGAGGCGTCTATGGGTTCTGGCCCGCCAACAGCGAGGGCGACGACATCGTCCTGTACGACCCCCGCTCGGCGACGCCGCGCGAGCTGACACGCTTCCATCTCCTGCGTCAGCAGGAAGAGGTCAGCGCCAGCCAGCCCTACCGGTCGCTCGCCGACTTCGTCGCGCCGGTGGAGAGTGGCCGGACGGACTACGTCGGCGCCTTTGCGGTCACCGCCGGCATTGGCGCCGACGAACTGGCTCACCAGTACGAAGCGGCGCACGACGACTACTCGGCCATTATCGTGAAGGCTTTGGCTGACCGCCTCGCCGAAGCATTCGCCGAGTATCTGCATGCCCATGCCCGCCGCGACTGGGGCTATGGCGCCTCGGAACAGCTGACGCAGAACGACCTGATCGATGAACGGTATCGGGGCATTCGCCCGGCGTTCGGCTACCCCGCCTGTCCGGACCACAGCGAGAAGACCACGCTGTTTTCCCTGCTCGGCGCCCAGAAGGCGGGCCTTGCCCTGACCGAGTCGTTTGCCATGACGCCTGCGGCGTCCGTCAGTGGCATCTACCTGGCGCATCCAGACGCCAGCTACTTCAGCGTGGGTCGGCTGGGCCGCGACCAGGTGGAGGACTACGCACGGCGGAAGGCCGTCAGCCTCGAGCAGGCCGAGCAGTGGCTCACACCGAACCTGGGCTACGAGCCGGGACAATAGGCTCTCGAAACGCTCCGGCGCAGACGGGCTGTGGACAACGGCGAGCGCGGTCCGGATTGGCGAGCCGCCTCGTCACGTTCGCGGTTTCCCTCGTGATATCGTCGTCGCCCATGGGAGGCAACATGCGACGTGCAGCAATCAGGGTCCTGGCGGGAGCATTCCTGCTGGGAGTGGCAACGATGGCGCAGGCACAATCCAGGGGCACGCTCAGCCCGGCGGACTACACCGAGATCCAGATGCTCTATGCGAAGTACAACTACGCGTATGACAGCAGTAACCCGGAGATGTATGCGAGCGTCTTCGTGCCGGATGGCACCTTCAAGATTGGCGCGGATCGAACGCTGAAGGGGCGGGCGGAAATCGGCGCACTGGCCAAAGGCAGCGGCGCGCAGAAAGTGCGCCCGAAGATCTTCCACATCTCGACCAACGTCCTCATCGAGCCGTCGCCTGACGGGGCGAAGGGGTCTTCCTATGTGACGCTGCTTGACCTCCAGAAGAATCCGGCGGTCACGGGTGGTGGAACCTACGAAGACATCATCGTGAAGACGAAGGACGGCTGGCGCTTCAAGGAGCGCGCCTACTACGCCGAGGCGATACCTGCCGCAGCGCCAGCTGCCGCCCAGAAGAAGTAGCCCTCCGCACAGACGAACGCCCCGCGAATGGCCCCAGAGGGTGCCGTCCGCGGGGCGTTTCCGTTTCCAGCCCGAACGCCTAGGCGTTCAGAATCGACTTCACATAGGCCGGCGTCAGCGGAATCCGGCGCGGGTGCACACCCGTCGCATCGAAGAACGCTGCCGCGACGGCATTGGCGGACACGGTATTGGCGGCTTCGCCGCCGCCGTTGATACCCCGGTCATCGAAGGATGAGAAGACAGCCTTGACCTGCGGCACATCGCCCATGGTCGGGATGCGGTACTTCGTCCAGTCGGTGCTCGTCACCTTTGACTGGTCGAAGGTGACCTCTTCAAAGAGCGCTTCGCCCAACCCCATCACCGTGCCGCCCTCGATGTTCGACTTCAGGTGACGCGGGTTCATGACCTTGCCGACATCGACGCCTGTCGTGAAGGCCAGCACCTTCACCGCGCCCGTGGCCGGCACAACCTCCACCTCGGCAATGCCCACCCACTGGGCACCGCTCCGGATGACCACGCCAACGCCGCGCCCACGCACAGGCGTCGTGCCGGTCTTGCGCGCCTCGGGACTCGGTGACGGACGGTTCTTCCAGCCAGCCTCGGCTGCCGTCGACTTGAGCACTTCGATCAGCCTCTTGTCCGACGTGTGCTTCACCCGGAAGTCGATCGGATCGGCCTTGGCCGCGGCCGCCGCCTCGTTGATGATGCCTTCCAGCGCGAAGTTCTGCTGACGCTGGCCTGGCGTCCGCATGATGTTGCCGCGCAGGCCGCCGTTGGCCGAATCGCTGGCCACGCCCTCTGTCTGGAAGGCATTCTCATTGGCCGCCGGCACCTTGTCATACGGCCAGACCGTCGAGAGTGCCGGGAAGAGCGGCTTGGTCTTGGGATCGAGCGTCGGCATCCCCGCCAGTACCGCGCCGATCATCCGCGCGTCGTTCTGGTGCGGGGCGTACCAGTCGCTCTTGAAGCCGACCATGTTGCCCTGCTCGTCGAGGCCCACCTTCACGTCTGCCACCCAGGCCGGCGACGCGCTCGACCAGGCGAGATCCTCGCTGATGGTCCACTGCACGCGGACCGGCTTGCCCAGCATCTGCGACAGGATGGCCGCGTCGGCCATCGCGCCGTCGCCACCGTAGGTGGTGCGGCCGTACTGCCCGGAGCCCTGCGCCCAGCGGATGACGACTTTCTCCACCGGGACGCTCAGGATGTGCGCCAGATGGGCCCGCGCGCCCTGCGACTGCGAGGTCTGCGACCACACCGTCACCGTGCCGTCTGCCTTCACCTCGGCCGTCGCCACATAGGGCCCGATGGGCGCATGGCGGGAGTAGGGCTGCTCGTAGGTGCCCGCCACCGTCTTGCTGGCCTTGGCGATGGCGGCATCGGCCTTGGCCGCATCACCGCGTCCACCGACGGGCGTCCACTTCGCGGCGCGCAGGGCCTTGGTCATGTTGGCGCTGCCCGGCAGACCGGCCCAGTCCGTCCACTTGGTGGCGGCGGCCACCTGCCGGGAGGCTGAGACCGCCTCCCATTCGTTCGGAGAGACGACGGCGACGAGGTTCTTCTTCACCACGACCTCGGCCGTCGGAAACTTCGCCGCATCCAGCTTGCCGGCAGACACCAGCGTGGCGCCCAGCGAGGCGGGACGGACCATCCGGGCATGGAGCATCCCCGGCACCTTCACGTCACCGCTGTAGATGGGCTTGCCCTGCACGATGTCCCGCAGCGAGGGACGCTCGTGCGACTGCCCCACGGCAGACAGCTTCGTCACGTCCTTCATCGGCGGGTTTCCCGTCACCGTGAGGCCCATGAGATTCGCGATGCCGACCGGGTCCTTCGGATCCGCCACCGGCATCTTGCCCGCAACCGGAATCGTGAGCGTCAGCTGCTGCCCCTTGATCAGGTCGACATAGGCTACCGACTTGCCACCGGCGCTCACGACACCGTTCTTCACGCTCAGGTTCGCCACCGGAGCGCTCAACTGCTTCGATGCCAGTTCCAGCAGGGCCACCCGCGTGTAGGCGGCGACCTTCCGCATGTTCGCGGCACCACCGAGGAAGCCTGCCGAAAATCCACCGTCCGGCGTCTCGTCTGTATGTCCGACGATCATCGAGACCTTCGACGGGTCTACATCCAGCTCATCCGCGATCATCTGCGCACAGAAGGCTGTGTAGGACGTGCCGGTCTCGGTCTTGCCTGAACGAGCGATGATGCTGCCATCCGCCTTGAGTTCGAGCCACGAGGCGAGCTTGCTGGCATCGAGCGTGGTGGCGCCCGCGGCGTCCACCTGGGTACCGGAGAACGATGAGGTGAGGCTGGCCGACACCACGAGGGAGCCGCCCACCTTCACGAAACTGCGCCGCGTCAGAACAGGGCCAAGGTTCGTCATGTCGTCCTCCTAACCCGCAATGGCCTTCGACGCGCGCTGGACTGCGGCGACGATGCCCGTGTAGGTGCCGCAACGGCAGAGATGCGCCGAGGGCGGGGTATTGGTGAACGCCGAACGGATCTGCTCGACGGAGGGTTTGGGGTTGTGCTCCAGCAGGTCGACCGCGGCGATCATCATCCCGCTCTGGCAGTAGCCGCACTGCGGCACCTGCTCATCAATCCATGCCTGCTGCACTGGATGCAGCGTGTCCGGGGTTTCGGCCTTGCCCTTCTTGGCGGCCCACAGGCCGGGCAGACCTTCGATGGTGTGAATCTTCTTTCCGGCGAGGCGCGACACCGTCGTCGTGCAGGAGCGGATCTCCTTGCCGTCGGCAAGCACCGCGCAGGCGCCGCACTGCGACATGCCGCAGCCGAGCCGCGTGCCCATGAGGTTCAGATCGTTGCGCAGCACATAGATCAGCGGCGTGTCTGCGGCGGCATTCACCGTGTGCGACTTTCCGTTCACGGTCAGCGTATAGCTCGGCATAGGACCTCTCGGAGGGAGTGCGGGCCAAACCCCGGATGACAGGCCCGCAACGCGACATTATACGTTGGTCACCGCCCCGACGGCGGTATTCCGGGAGACCAGACGGCCGACGCCAACTCCTGCAGCGTCAGGGCTTTGCCGGCGCCAGCCCGGTGTAGGTGAACCGCTGCACCCGATTTCCCGGAATGGTTTCGCCGACATAGAGGTTGCCCTTCGAGTCGACGCCGATGGTGTGAATCACCAGGACCTGCCCGCCGCCGCGTCCGCTGCCTCCCACCGAACCGATGATCTCCAGCGTGTCGCGCCGCAGGATCCACACCTTGTGGTTGGCGCCGTCGCCGACATACATGAAACGCTGCGCCTTGTCGGGCGAGAACGCGACAGCCATGACGGAGCCGAATCCGCGGGTCTTCGGGGCGATTAACACTTCCCGGATGTAGGTGCCATCCTTCCTGAAGATCTGCACCCGGTTGTTCGCACGGTCACAGACGTAGAGCAGGCCCTCGTTGTCCTGCATGAGGCAGTGCACGTGGTCGAACTGCTGACGCCGCGCCTCGATGTCGAAGACCGCCTTCTCATTGGTGCCCGGTGCCTGGTCCGCAGACGGCGGCTTCCCGTAGGCGCCCCAGTGCCGCTTGTAGGCGCCGGTCTCGGAGTCGAACACCACCACCCGTCGGTTCTCGTAGCCGTCAGCCACGAAGACCTCCCGCGCGGCGGCATCCACCACCATGCTGGTCGGTCCACCAAGATTCACGGTATCGCTGCTGGTCTTCGCCTGCTGCTTTCCGATCTGCATCAGCAGCTTGCCGTCGCGCGTCAGCTTGAGGAGCGAGGATGGCGCCGTGCTGCTGTCCACCCACACGGTGCCAGTGGGCTCAACAAAGATGCCATGCTCTGAGGTCGGCCACGCGCCGGCCGGGTATGGCCCCGAGACTTGAGGGCCGACCAGTTCCCCCTTGTTCTCGTGAATCGCGCCCCAGGCCTGCACCATGTTGCCTGCCTGATCGAACTCGATGACCGGCGGCGCCGGGAAACAGCATTCGCTATAGCCGAGCAGACCGTACCGCTCGGACAGATTCGTGGTGCCTCCGGGGCGCTGGGCAATCCAGATGTGGTCCTTCGCGTCCACGAAGAGGGCCCCGACCTGCCCGATGACCCAGTTGTTGGGCAACTGCTTCGGCCAGGTCGGGTCATACCGGAAGGTCGGCACCTGGTTGCCCTTTGACCCGGCGACTGGCCGCTGCGCCAGAGCCACGGCGCCGAACGCTACCGCCACGCTGAGGACGGCGCACCACCGGACGATGACTCGTGGCATGTTCTGCTCCTGCCTGTTCTGTCTGACTGTTCTGGTTGGATGGCCGGCCAGGAGGTCAGCCCGCTGTCTGCGCTTCAGGTTCGCTGAAGCCATACTCCGCGGCCAGCGCGGAGGTCTTGAACACCTGGCCGGACTTCGTCATCACCGCTGGGTCGGCGGCCAGGGCCGCAATCGCCCGTCCGATGAAGTGCGGTGATTCCCCGTGTTTGAGGATGAAGGCCACGAGCTCAGGCGCCAGTCGTGGCGGTTGCGCGGTGACCTTCTCGCCCTTGATGGGCCCAGGCCACAGCGACACCACCGCGACGCCGTGCGGCTGGAGCTCTCTGGCCATGTCGGCCGTCATGCGGTCCAGGGCGGCCTTGGCCACGCCGTGGGCCACGCCAAAGAGCGCCGAGTAGTCACTCGCCGCTGACGACGAGACATTCACGATGAGCCCTCGACCCTGACGCACCATGATCGGCGCCGCCAGACGGCTTGCCACATAGTGCGAGCGGAGGCCGATGGTGTGCAGGTCATCCCAGTACGACTGCGGGAGCTCCCAGAACGGCACGCCCGCGGTCTTGAGCGACGGGCTCGCGTAGACGTTGTTCACCAGCACGTCCAACCGCCCCTGTTCGGCCTCGATGCGGCGCACGACGGCTTCCACCTCGGCATCGTTCGCGTGATCACAGGCCACGGCCACAGCCGTACCACCGAGACGCGCCACGTCTGCCGCGGTTTCAGGCAACGAACCCGCCAGCGTGCCGGCGCCTGGGACCACGGTCCGTCCGGTCAGGTAGACGCATGCGCCCGCCTCACCCAGCCCGAGCGCTGCCCCGCGGCCAGCACCCCGGCTTGCGCCCGTCACCAGCGCGACGGCTCCCTTGCGTTGCACGTCTGTCACCACGGCCTCCGATGCTTCACGTCTACAGTTCCTCGTACTGCCCTGATGGCAGCATCCACACACACGCCAAGCTGATCACTGCCGTGATGGCCAGATACACGGCAATCGCGGTCGAGGTCCCATAGGTCTGGTACAGAAAGAGCGCGACAATCGGCGCGGGACCACCTGCCGTGATGGAGGCCAGCTGGTACCCAAGCGACGCCCCGGTGTAGCGCACCCGGCTTGGAAAGCTCTCGGCAATCAGCGCGGCCTGGGGGCCGTACTGCATGTCGTGCACGGGCATCGAGAGCAGGATGGCCAGGAACACCAGCCCGGCCTCCCGGGTGTTGAGCAACCCGAACCAGACAAACGGAAACACCAGCATGACCCCGCAGCCAATAGCCGTGATGCGCCGTCGCCCGATGCGATCAGAGAGCCACCCGAAGTACGGCACGGTGACGATCGACAGGAGCGCCGCGCCGCTCACGTAGCCCAGGATGGTGCCGCGAGCCAGGCCGAGTGCCTGGGTGCCGTAGGACAGGATGTAGTTGGTGAAGATGAAGAATGCGGTCTGCTGACTGGTGCGGAGAAACATCACGAGGAGTACGGGACGCCAGTGTCCGCGTATGGCTTCGGGCACCGGAGCTTTCGAGACGGCACCGTCGTCTTTCATCTTCTGGAAGGACGGTGTCTCTTCTACGCCGGTCCGGATGTAGAGACCGATGGCAATCAGCACCACGCTGGCCACGAACGGCAACCGCCACGCCCAGTCGAGAAAGCCCTGCTCCGTGGAGACGTAGGAGGCCAGCGCCAGAGCCCCGTTGGCCAGCACCAGGCCGACCGGCGCCCCGATGTGGGGCCAGCTGGTCACGAACCCGCGGTGCTTCTTCTCGCTCCACTCGGCGGCCAGCAGCACAGAGCCGCCCCACTCACCACCCACGCCAATGCCCTGAAGGAGTCGGCCGAACGTGAGCAGCACCGCGCCCCAGATGCCAATCTGGTCATAGCCGGGCACCAGACCGATGCCGGCCGTGGCCAGGCCCATCAGCATCAGGGTCGCAATGAGAGAGATCTTGCGGCCCAGTCGGTCGCCGTAATGACCGAAGATGGCGGCGCCAATCGGGCGGGAGACGAACCCCACGAAGTAGGTGGAGTACGACAGCAGGGCACCCGTGAACGGGTCGGAGGCGGGAAAGAACTTGTGCGGGAAGACCAGTACCGCAGCCGACCCGTACAGGTAGAAGTCGTACCACTCGATGGAGGTGCCGACGGCCGACGCGACGATGGCGCGCCGGAGCTGGCTCTTCCGCCGAGCCGGGTCCAGTGCCTCCAGGGGCGTCGCGCCGGCGGACACCTAGTTCGCCTTCTTCGGGGCGTCGGTCGACTGGTGAGACACGAGCGCCCAGGCGCTGCCCTGCTTCACATACACGCGGGTGTAGAGCAGGTCAAACCGGAAGTCGCGTCCCTTGAGTGTGCCCTGCATGTTGCCCAGCACCACGGCCGTGTTGTCGCCGTAAAAGCGCACGGAGCTCACGGCACTCTGGAGCGAGCCAATCATGCAGGCCTTCACGCTGGCCAACTGCTTGGCCTTGTCGTCAATCATCCCGTTGTTGTGGATGAAGACCACATCTTTGCCGAGCAGCGTGTCCCACGCCTTCACGTCGCACGCCACATAGGCGGTGCCCCAGCCCTTGTCCACGGCGCGGAGGGCGTCGTCCTTCGCATCGCCCGCCAGCACCGGCCCGGCACCGACCACCACGGAGGCCAGCAGTGCCAGCCCAGTCAGCATCTGTTTCATCGTCGATCTCCTGTCTGTCCTTCTCGTGCCAGGCGTCCGACCCCTATTCGGGCCGGATGCGGATGTTGCGCCACTCGGTGGGTGACCCCTCGACCTGCATGCCGAAGAAGCCAGCCGGGTAATCGTGTTCGGTAATGGTCGAGCTGAGCACACCGTTGACGTAGGTCTTCACCTGGCCATCCTTCGACACGATCTCGATGTCGTTCCAGTCGAATGGCTTGACCACCCTGGTCTTGGCCGCATTGTCATAGGTGAACTTGCCCTTGCCACCACCAAGGAAGAAGATGTCGGCCATGTCGCGTACGCGGCCTTCAATCTCGATGCTCTTGCCGAAGCCCTGCATGTTCGTGTCCTGAATGAACATCAGCCAGCCGCCGCCACCCATGTAGATGTCTTCGTCGCCCACCCAGCCCTCGGGTTTGATGAACTTGTGCTGGAACCGCACGGTGAAGTTCAGCAGCTTCTTCGCAGAGTAGTACCAGTACCCATGGAGGTCGCACTTGCAGTAGATCGTGCCACCGGGCATCACCTGGAGCGTGTCCTGCGGTTCCGTGCGGGCACAGCCACCGGGTTCGGGACCGCATCGGGTGCCCAGGACAAACTTGATATTGGTGAAGTCCTTCCCGTTGAACACGTGCTCGAAGCCAGGCTCATTCAGCATCATCTGGCCCATGGCCGCCACGTCAGGCTTCAGCTCAGTCTTCCCGGCCGGGAACCCGTTGCGATCGAGAATGTGCGCGATGATGTCGGCCCGTGTGTTGTTGGTAATCGACTCGTTGCCGAAGGCCGGCATGCTCTGGAGCTTCGTGAACAGGTGGTACACGGTCGGGTACAGCACCTTTCCGTAGTAGGTCCGTCCCAGGAACGGTGCCGCGAATGAGTTCGGCAAGGGCGCCTCATTCACCTGCTGCGGAGTCAGTTTCGAATCGGCGGTGGTGTGGCACAGCGCGCAATTGCGGTTGAAGGCCTGACGCCCCCGCTCGGCCTGGGCTTCGGTGAAGAAGGCTTCGCCCCGTTTCGGGTCGCCCTTCAGTGAGAGGTCGCCCACGAAGTCCTTCGCCCCAGCCGGCACCTTGCTGTACTGGAGCATGTAGGCCATGACATCCGCGTTCTGCGCAGGCGTCAGATTGTTCGGGCTGTGGTACGGCATCCGGGTCTGCACATAGCCGAACAGTTCACGTACCGGGCGGCTCTGCCACTTCGCCACAAACGCGGCCCCGCCGGCCGCCGGCGCCAGATTGCCGCCTGCGAGGTCCTTGCCATGGCAGAACACGCAGTACTGCTGGTAGACCCTGGCTCCGCGCGTCGCCTGCGCCTCGGAGTAGATGCCGTCCCACGCGGCGGCCGGCGGGGCCGCGTTTGTGGCGAAGTGGCAGAGCCGCCCGGTACGTGAACTGTTCGGCTATGTGCAGACCCGGATGCCGTACCACAGCCCGAACAATCTGACG
>JAKFYA010000097.1 GCA_021731095.1 Acidobacteriota bacterium
GCACTGATGCCGCCGTCCACCCACCGCTGATCGCCCGGCACCTCCACGCGATAGGTGGCGCCCTGCTCGGCCCGCACGCCCGTCCAGTTGTAGTGATCCGACGAGCGCACCGGAAAGGTGGCGGACTGGCCCGGCGCCAGTGGGTCGGCCACCGCACTCGGATGATGCTGGTCGGTCTCGTGCCGCGCACGCCGCCGGTTTCGCACGATGTCCAGATTGGACGAGACGCGCGAATGGCGGTTCGCCGTGGCCGCCACGTCGTCGATGGTCGCCCGGGCAATGGGCAGGCCCGCGGCCTTGCCCTCTTCCAGCATCCAGGCCAGCGCCAGATTGCTGCGCGCGATGTTCGTGTTGCCACCGCCCACATCGCTGTGCACGCCGCGGAACCACAGCTCCTCCACGTTCGGACCCGGCGCGAGCCGCGTAACCCCGAACGTCTGCCGCCGCTCGTCGAGCGCCATGGCGTGGCGGCAGCACTCCACCGCCTGTGGCACGCGATCAATGGTCCAGCCCAGGTTGATGCCCTGGAAGTCGATGAGGAAGTTCACCGGGAGGCCGAACGAGCCCACGATGTCCCACACGCCGAGAAAGCGGACCGGCGCCTGCACCACCAACCCGTCCGGCAGCTTCAGTCCGTGCCCCCCCACCAGGTTCGCGAAGTGCACGGCCAGCGCCGCACCGCGGCTGAAGCCCACGATGTCGATCACCCGATCGCCAGCCAGCCAGTTCGTGCGGGCCGCGTTGTACATCTCCTCGATGCGCGAGCGGCCGCCCGCCCCGAATAGCCCGCCGGCCAGCCGGCCCAGCACACCGAGCCGGGTGCCCACGCCCTGGCGGTACTCCACCGGGCCCTCATAGGCGTCGCGGAAGTGCACCACGTTGGTGTCTGCCGTGGGGTTCTCTTCGTCCTCGTTCCAGGTGCCGTCGAATGCGTAGAGCGCCATGCGTGCCTTCCGTGCGCCGCCACTGCGCGCGGCGCGAATCAGCGAGGGAGATGGCGCATGATACGCGAATTAGGCGCCGCGCCCCGGCGGGCGTAGAATGAAAGGGCGATCACCTCCATGGGGGCGACATGGCTTCGACGGGGGCACGAGATCGCGGGATGCATGCCGAGCTCCATTAACTCGTAAATCTGATGGACTATCCCTTAACTGCGGATAACAACTACGCTCTCGCAGCTTAATAAGCTGTGAGCGTCTGCCCTGACCTCGCCTGGTGGTTGGGGGTCAGACGCCATTAAACAGGCTGGCTCTCCGCTGGCGGCTCGGCGGCGGAGGGTGAGATTTACCGGGTCTGGTGCCTGGCGGTACTTCGCCGCTTCCACACGTCGGGCACGAGAACCCAGAAGCGGACACGCATGTAGAGTCCTGCGACGCCGGGCTTTCGGACGCGGGTTCGACTCCCGCCGCCTCCACCATCTAACCTGCTCTACCGAGAGGAATTGCCGCTCTCGGTAGTTCCCGTTGCCAACATGTTGCCAACCGGCGCGCTGGTTCTCGACGCATCGAGCAGCCGGATTGCGTCGTCGACTGCCGCCGGGCTGACGTGCATGTACCGATGCGTCGTCTTCAGATCCTGATGCCCAGCCAGTTCCTGAATCGCTCTGGCTGGCGCGCCTCGCATGGCCAGATGCGAGCAGAACGTGTGCCGCAGGATGTGGACGCCCGGCCGCACGCCCGCTCTTCGCGCGGCGCTGGCGACCCGGTCCTGCACGATCTTCATCGTGAGCGGTTCGCCACTCGATTGAACCAGCACGAGCTTCCCGCGTAGGTGTCGAAGCGCCTTCAACGCCGCCGCGAGGCGCTCGGTCATCGGCACGTGTCGCAGTCGTCCTCCCTTCGTTGTCGTGACATGTCCCTTCCAGTCCGAGTGTTGAACGGTGAGCTGACGCCTTTGCAGGTCCACGTCCGACCATTCGAGCGCCATCATCTCGCCGAGGCGCAGCCCGGCGTCTCCACCAAGCAGCACCAGCACGTAGGTGTTCATGTCGATCCGAGCCGCCGCCTGCACCAACTTCTCGTAGTCGTCGAAGTCATGGAAGGCCATCGACGACTTGGGTACGTTCAGCAATCGAATGGTGCAGGGCGTCCTTTCCATGACATTCCACTCGATAGCCTTCTTGAGCAGCACGCCGAGCACCGTCAACACGTTGTTCGTCGTCTTCGCCGACTTCGCCTGAAGCGCGAACTTGAGCTGCTGCACCGATTCGTTCGTGATCGCGTCGAGCCTTGTCTTGCCCAGCATCGGAATCAGATGCCTATTCAAGATCGTCTCCTTTGCGGCAATCCCGCTTGGCTTCTGACGGTTCGCCCGTGCGTGGCCGTCGAGGAATCTCGGCGCGAAGTCTTCCAGCGTTGGTACCTCCTTCGTCTCTCTTGGGAGGCCGTTCACGAGCAGATGTCGCTCTCGTTCCTGCCCCCATCGTTGAGCCGTCGACTTGGATGCCGACCTGAACACTGGTCGCACTCGATGCTGCGTCCCGTCCGGCAGTCTGACCCGGATATCGACTTGCCACCCGCCCCGCCTGTACTTCCTGACCACTACGCTCATCGCTGCCTACCTTTCCAGCGATGGCGACGACCTCTGGCGGAGAAAGTCTAGCAGGGCATCTTCACGAAGCAGCACCCGCCGTCCGATGCGGATGACGCCGGGCAGTTGGCGGCGCTCGATCATCGCGTAGATGGCCTTCTTGCTCGTCCGCAGCACCTCTGCCACTTGGTCGGCATCGAGAAGGACGGGAAGGTTGTGCTGTCTCGTGGCGTCCTGTCGCACGCGCTTCATTCGTTCTCCCTCACCAGTGGGACCACGATGCCGGAGTCCGACGCCATCGTCTTGAACCTCGTCAACGTCACCGTGTCGGAGAGCACCACCTCGCCGTCGGTGGCCCGCTTCGTCGTGTAGAGCGCGATCCCCGGCACGCTGACGACCGACTTGATGACCGCATGGCCGTTCCGCATGTGCCAGATGCCTTCGAGGGTCTTCCGATTCGGGCGACCAACACCGGCAAGCAGCGCGTGTGCGTGGTAGTGGCCGTTCCGGCTTCGTTCCACCGCGTACGCCCACCCCACTGGACGGCGGCACAGTCGCGCGACAAGGCTGAGCCACCAGAACGCCTCCGTGCTTGCCAACTCCCGGCTCACCGGAAACACCCTCTTCGAGTCGAACGTCAACGTCGCGGAGAGCTGCCACGGAATTCGACCGAGACATTCGCCCCACGCTCGAACCAGCTCTCCGTCACGCAGCCGAGCATGTTCGCGTCGGTCATCGTGGACATCTCGGAGTCGAAGTGACCCCATCACCCCTCCCTCTGGGTGTCGCCAGCCGCGCCGCTGCCGGACCACACCTTGCCGCGACGCTGCACAGAGACACCTCTGGCCATCAAGTAGCTCGTGCCGGTCGGTCGCCGCGATGTCGCTGAGCGATCCGTCGAGTGTTTGCGTTGAGGCTCTCGCGCCACCGGCCTTGACGATCAGCAGCCTACGCCGCTGGTCGTGCTGATCAACGGAGTGCGCCGCCCCATGAGGGCGTTTCTGTTTTTGGCAGGAGGAGCTAAACGCCCCGTGAGGGCGTTCTTGTTTTCTTGGACTGCACGCGGCGGGCGGGGGCAACGGTGTCGCTGAAGCTGTCGATCGGCCAGCAACGCTTGCCGCAATAGGGCCGTCCCTGATCGCGTGGGTCGTGCTCCCACGCGACGAACCAATTGCCACACGTGACGCAGCGGTAGATGAGTGTCGAGCCGCCGAACACCTTCAAGTGCCGGAGGGTGCCTTCGCAGAGAGCCCGCGCGACACGAAGCTTCTTGAGCAGATCGCCAGAGTGATTGAGCCGGTCGGCCTCGTCAGCCTCTGCGAGGACCAAGTCATCGGCGAGGGTGTCGATCCGTGTCTGAACGGCTGTTTCGCCGTCCTCTCGGGAGCGCCACCTCTCCAGGTGTGCGACAACGTATTCATGCAACGCAGCGAGCATGGGGTTGAAAGTGCCATTCTCGTCAGCAGTCGGGTTATAAACCGTCAGCCACTCGCTCTTGCCCAAAGGCCACTTGCCGTAGCTGGCGAATTTGAGAACAACATCGACGAATCGATGTGTCTTGTCACGTATCCGCGCCTTCTTCCGATGCTGGGCACCGCTGGCGCGACGGGCTCTCGGGCCCGTCGTCGGACGGGCATTCTTGCGCGCACCGCTCGCGGGACGAGCGGGCTTTGTCTTGGCCATTGCTGCCTCCGCAAAGCAGCGTCCGCAGGAGAAAGAATCGGCGGCAGGGCCGGTGCGGAAACCGGCCGTTCGGGGATCAACCTAGCCGCCGTGCTGAGCGTAGCACGCGAACTTCTCGCCGGGGCCAGAAGACCCCGGAACACACAACCGAGCACGCCACAGCGAACACTCGAGGCCCGGTCAGGGCGCTGGTGGAAACGCACCGTTCTTTGCTACTGTTCGGCCGTGCCGCCAACGCCGCTCGACACCAAGAGCATTATCGCCGTCGCCGAAGACTACCTTCGGACCTTGACCGGACACGTCTTCGACGTGTTGGAAATCAGAAAGCCCGTGTCGCCGGACGCCGCCGCGAACCTCGCCAAGATCGTCTCGAAGTTGTCGCCGCTTGTCGGCAACATGATCGAGTTCAATACGTGCGAGTTCCTCAATGACCAGAAGGAGTTCGCAGGACTTGGCAAATGGACTAGGCAGGATCCCGGCTTTCCTGACCTCGTGTTCAGAGGGCACATTCAACCGACGCCGGGATTTGAAATCAAGGCTTGGTTTCCACTTGCGACGGAAATCACCGCTCGATTCAAGGACAGCGAGACACATTTCGCTGACGACAGGACTCACGTGGCGATGATGGCGTGGTTGCCAGAACACGTGATTTTCGGGCGACCTCGAATCGTCGGCGTGGTCACAGCGTCTGGGCACTCCGTTGCTCGCGCAAGGGACGAGCACTACCACAACCCTCCCGACTACATCGTGCTCGAACCGGAAGACACATCAGGCCGTGCTCGAAACCTGCAGCAGACAAACACCAACGGATTCAAGTGGCAACCAGACGATGACCGAATCGCTGACGCACGCAGACGGAAAGAAGCTGCTGCGATAGTCGCCAGTTGGGGCGCTGACGGCAAAACATATTCGACTTCGGCAGAATATCAGACGAAGCTGCGCGAACTGATGGGACGCTTCAAGTACAGAGGGGACACCAACTACGCGAAGATGGACCGCATCGGGCACGCAGGCATCGAACAGTTTGCCGATGACGTTTACGCGACAACCTTCGCAGGTATGGCCATCGGAGACTGGAACGCGCTCCTGTCGAACGGCGACACGAAGGACATCCGCGAGGCGCTAGCACGCCAGTTCGACATCAAGGACACGAGCGAGAGTCTCATCAAGTGAACAAACGTCCGTTTCCGCTGAAACGCTCGCTGATAGCAAGTTGAAAGTAACTAGGGTCGCGTTCAGCGCCGAACGCCCTGCGACCTAGGTTCTTTGCCGCGAGGCTCGCGGAAAACAGCCCACCAAAGGGTTCCCACACTGCGTCACCGCGCTCCGATGACGCCTCGATGATGAGGCGCATCAAGTCGAGCGGCTTCTGATTCAGATGCGCCGCCTTAGATTCCTGCGCTGGAACCTTGATTCGTTCGGCGCCTTTCAGAGGCGCACGATCCCACACATTCATCCAACCGTGCGGACAGAAGAACTTTGACCGCATTCTCGACCAGTCGTCAGCGGTCATGGACGACTTTCCATCGGCAGAAAAATATGGTCGCCCTTCAGCTCCTCCATGATCGTTTGCGTAGGCGACGAGCTTGCCGAACATCTCGGGCGGCGGGTAGTACCAAAGATGTCCTTGGTCCAGGTACTTCCGAACCGCCGCGTCCGCAACGCCACAGGCTGTATTCGCGGCGCGAACCGGGAGCCCCGTTCGCTTCCATTCCTTCAACAACCACTGCTTGAGCGGTAGACCGTCGATCTTCGCATCAAGAACGTACTGGACGCAGACCTCGGAAACAACCGGAAACCGGCGGATCTTTGACGTGTTCACGTTCCCGGCGACGTGGGCCTTCCCTTTGTTCCAGATGTTCGCGTTCACATAGCGCCATCCGTGCTTCTCCAAAACCGGATGAGCTGCGGCCCACCCAATCTCAGAGTTCCAGAACCAAAGAGTCGTCTGCGGTGTCGAGTATCGACTCCACGCTTCAGCGTGCTTGTCGTACCACTCCGGAATGCCGAGATGGTCTGACGTGTCCCCTTCGAAGCCGAGGACCCCATAGGCTCCATCCGAAACGATAACGGTAGGACGGTCCCATTCCGCGTAGTAGTCGAGGCTGTCGCCAAGGTAGAGCGCCACGGCCTCGTCCGTCCAGCGACTCTCGGTCGGAGCACCCTCGATCGTGAACGACTTTCCGCGCCCGACCGTGCTGGTCGGAGCGGTCCCTTTCGATTGCTCCCGTTGAATCGTCTCGCGGTTATCCATGTTGAATTCCCGAGGGGATCTCTGTCCCGAAAAAGCAGTATAGCGGTTCGCAGTCACGGGCACGGTCTTCGCCTAACCGCTGGAGATGACACCGCGCGTAGTGCGGCCCGATTGATCAGGTTCACCGTCGTCCTTGCGCCTGCCGGGCCACGCACGTTGCCGTCCGTGGCGAAGTATTGGTGCTCGCCGATGTCGTAGTAGACGAAAATCCGACCGCCGAACCGCTGCTCGTACCCGACCGACCGGATGTGGTCCACGCACCAGATGAAGTCCCCGTCGTTCTGCCAGAGGCGCCGCAACGTGTACTCGTGCGGGATCGTCGGCATCGACTTCGCCACCCGCCACGGATGGCCGAGGAGCAGCCGCTCGATCCGGGCGCGGTCTTCTGGCACTTCCTCCCCAGGGCCGCGCAAGGGGAGCTCGGTCGTTGCCGGACTTGCCAAGGCTTCCGCACACGCTTCGGCGCTCACGTGACGCGCACCTGTATCCTTCGTCCACTCGATCTGCGCTCCTTGCGGGAGGACGCAGCCGCAGACACGACACCTGCCTCGCCACTTCGCCGCCATCATGGCCATTGCCGCCACCTCGAAGGTGTCCCGAAAACAGATGATTCCGGGCCACCTCGTCCAGCGACAGAGCGGCACCGATTTGCCAGCAAATCAGGGCGCCAAAAAGCCGGCTTTTTGGGCCAGTGCCCGCTGAAGCGTTGAGCGCGGCACGCCGAGCCGTCGCGCCGCTTCTCGCGTTGGAAGTCCTGCCACTTCGCTGAGCCCAGCGAAATCGATCCGTCGTCGAGGCCGACCGAGTTTCACACCTTGCGCCCGAGCCCGCTGGAGGCCAGCCTGTACGCGCTCTCGGATGCGTTCGCGCTCGAACTCGGCGATCGCTCCCAAGATGTGCATCTGGAGCTTTCCGGCGGGTGTCGTGGCGTCGATGCCTTCGGCCAAGCTGACGAACGCAACGCCGAGCGCCTGCAGGTCATCAAGCAAGCTGATCAGGTGCTTGAGGTTCCGGCCGAGTCGATCGAGGCGCCAGCACACCAGCACATCGAATCGCCGTCGCTTGGCGTCTCGAATCAGGGTGTCAAGCGCTGGGCGGCGGGCCTTACTGCCGCTGATGCCGTGATCGATATGCTCCTCCGCACTCCAGCCGCGCGCCGTGACGTAGCGCCGCAGTTCGAGGAGCTGGTTGTCGCAGTTCTGATCGAGCGTGGAGACACGGACATAGATCGCCGCGCGTAGTTGGGATGGTGCCATCGTCCCTCATCAGGGAGGGCCAACGGGCCTGCGGCGATAATGGCAGCAGCCGTCAGCCAATCACGAGTTGGTTGCCGGTTAGGGGCGTTCGCGTGTTACCAGCACGCGGGCGCTCCGCTCGATACAGTGGACTGTAAGTCCTTTGTAATGAGCTAATTATACTATCAATTCCGGCTGATTCACAGGACGATTCACGCCATCAGCCCGCGTGTTCGGCCTTCGACCACGGACAGCACGCCGACACCCGCAAGGTCATCGATAGCGTGTACTTCGTCGAGGGCGGCGAGGGACAGCCGCATAGTTGGGCGCCGCACCCGACCGCACGGATGTCCACTCATCAGGGAGCCGCTGAACGTGGTGGGCACGGTCGAATCCGGGTCGAATCCGGGTCGCTTTTCGCCTTCCGCTGACATCCCAAACGGCAACGGAGCCCGGCGGGTGGGTGTTCCGTACCGCTGGCGGTACAGAGTCTGGAACGTCAATGCTCCTGCCGGGGAGCGTTGCCAACATGTTGCCAAGACCGGGGTCGATTCGTCGGGATTCACGGGGACGAGCGCGGACAGCATTTCGGCTTCAACGTGATGACTAACAGAGACTTGTTGCCAGAAGTCCTTCGCCATCATCAACTTAGAAAATTGGTTCCTTAGGGTTCGACTCCCGCCGCCTCCACCAACCCTCCCACTCCCCGTCCACGGGAGGGTTGCCCCGCCGTAGCGCGCCAGCGCGAAGGGGGGCCCCTATGCCTCCTGATCAGGAACATTGTCAGCCCATGTTCCAAGAGGTCTTTCTGAGGGGGAGGCCCCAAGGTATGCGCGGGCGTCGCATCGACGGAGGAAGCTTCCTACGGGCCACACCTCCGAACAGACGTCCATGGCGGTTCCGGCAAGCAGGCCTACACTCACACCATTGTCCTCCCCCGTCCATCGCAGGCACTCTGTGGCGCGAAGGCGCTAAACGGTGGCCGCAAGCCGTGGCAAAATAGCGCCGGCGAGTCGTTGAGGAAGGGTCGCCAGAGCATGCGCAGGTTCTGATGCCCAGCACTGCCGCTCAGGGGCATCTCACATCCTTATAGTCCCGGCATCGCTGGCCCGAAGGGCCGACGCACTTCAACTCCTCAATGGTGATTGCGGCACAACGGGCACTCTCGCACTTCAGGACGCACCCATGAGCGCCAACTTCCAACAACTCGGGAATTTCATCTGGTCCGTGGCGGACCTGCTGCGCGGCCCTTACCGTCCGCCGCAGTACGAGCGGGTGATGTTGCCGCTTACTGTGCTGCGCCGTTTCGACGCCGTGTTGGCGCCGAGCAAGCAGGCCGTCATCAACAAGTATGCTGAGCTTGATGTGCGGAATACGCGTTTGCGAGAGGCCAAGAAGGATCCGATCAATGTCGATCCTGTCCTAAACAACCTCGCAAGGGACGAAGATGGCCGCCCGCTCGGATTCCATAATCACAGCCAGCTCGACTTTCCCAAGCTCAAGGGCGACCCGGACAACATCGGTCGCCATCTGGCCGACTACATCGCGGGCTTTTCCGAGAACATCCGCAAGATCTTCGAGCGCTTCGAGTTCGACAAGGAGATCGAGAAGCTCGAAGAGTCGAATCGCCTCTATCAGGTTGTTGCCCAGTTCGCCGAGATCGACCTGCACCCCGGCCGTGTTGACAACATCACCATGGGGCTGGTTTTCGAGGATCTGATCCGGCGCTTCAACGAAGCGGCCAACGAGACGGCCGGCGATCACTTCACCCCGCGCGAAGTGATCCAGCTAATGGTCAACCTGCTGCTGGAGCCCGACACCCGCGTGCTCACGCAGGCCGGCGTGATCGTCACCGTGTGCGACCCTGCCTGCGGCACCGGCGGCATGCTGGCCGAAACGCAGAACTGGATTCGCGCCCACAACGGTCAGGCCACGGTGAAGGTGTTCGGGCAGGACTACAACCCGCGATCCTACGCGGTTGCCGCGTCCGACCTCCTGATCAAGGGGCACAAGGATGGCCAGGTGGTGCTGGGCAACACCCTCACCGACGACCCCTTCCCTGACCAACGGTTTGACTACCTGTTGGCCAACCCGCCCTTCGGCGTGGACTGGAAAGCCGAAAAGAAGACCATCGACCGTTGGCCGAACTTCCGTGGCTACAGCGGCAAGCTGCCGCGCATCAACGACGGTGCCCTCCTGTTCCTGCTCTACATGATGAGCAAGTTCCAGGACTACAAGGCCGGCGACCGCGACAAGCCCGGCTCGCGCCTGGCCATCGTGTTCAATGGGTCGCCGCTGTTCACCGGCGGCGCCGGCAGCGGGGAAAGCGATATCCGTCGCTGGATCATCGAGCGCGACCAGCTCGAAGCCATCGTCGCCCTGCCCGAACAGATGTTCTACAACACGGGGATCGGCACGTTCATCTGGGTAGTGACCAATCGCAAAGCCGCGCACCGCAAAGGCAAGGTTCAGCTCATCGACGCCCGCGAGCGCCACACGGCGATGAAGCGCAGTCTGGGCGACAAGCGCCGCTACCTCGACCACGCCACGCTCGACGCGGTCACACGCGAACACGGCGCCCTGGAGAACAGCAAGACGAGCCAGGTCTTCGACAACACCGACTTCGGCTACCGGCGCATCACCGTCCAGCGCCCGCTACGCCTCCGCTTCCAGATCACGGACGAAGGGCGGGAACGCTTCCTCAACACCTGCCCCGAGCTGTTCCATGCGTTGCAGGCCGTGCAGGACAAGCTTGGCGGCGAACCGATACTGAACTGGAACCGCGCGTGGGACAGCGTCCAGCACGTATTCAAAACACTGCCGGACGATGTGGAAGGCTGGACCAAGGGTGCCAAGGGCACGGCGCAGAGGAAGATTTTCCGCGACTGCTTCACCACTGTTGACCCCGGGGCCGTAGCGGTGATCGCGGCGCTTCGCAAGGTGGAACCGCTGGACCGAGCGGCTCTGTTTCCCAGCCAAATACTGCCTGCGGAGCTCGGCACGAACGATCTGTACGCGCTGCTCGGGCTGTACGCCGCAGGCAAGGGGAAGCACACAGAGTACGAGCCGGACCCGGCGCTGAAGGACGCCGAGAACATCCCGCTGAAGGAGGACATCGTCAGCTACGTTATGCGCGAGGTGCGTCCTTACGTGACTGATGCGTGGGTCGATCGCGAGACGCTGGACGAGCAGGACGGCGGCATCGGCAAGGTGGGCTACGAGATCAACTTCAACCGCGTCTTCTTTCAGTACCAGCCGCCGCGCCCGCTGCATGAGATCGATGAGGACCTCGCTGGCGTGGAACAGCGAATTCTGGAACTGCTCCGGGAGGTGACGGAGTGACGCCCGCTATTCCTGTCGGCCCCGAAGAGCGGCGCCTTCGCTTTCTCTTTCACACCAAGTCCGGTGCGACGCCTTCGAGCGGCATCGCAGAGTATTGGGATGGTGACATCAACTGGGTGACGCCGGAAGACCTCGGAAAACTTTCTGACCGCTATGTACGCGACACGCGGCGTCGCATCACCGAAGAGGGCTACACGAACTCCGGCGTCAGTCTCGCGGAGCCGGGCTCGCTCGTCCTCTCGAAGCGTGCCCCGATCGGGCAGACCGCAATCCTTGGTACGCGGTCGACCTGCAATCAAGGTTGCTTCCTCTTGACCAAAGTGGATGGCGTAGACGAACGCTTCTATTACTATGCCCTCATTCACTTGCGCCCCGCACTGGAGGCATTGGGCCGTGGCTCAACTTTCATGGAACTGTCCGCTGATGATCTGCGTTCAGTCCCCCTACCCTTCCCGAGCGCGGCGAATCAACACCTAATCGCCGACTACCTTGACCGTGAGACCGCTCGCATTGACGGGCTAATCGCCGAGAAGCAACGGATGCTGGCGCTGCTGGAAGAAAAGCGCATCGCCCTCATCAGTCGTGTCGTTACTCGCGGCCTTGACCCTTATGCCCAGCTCAAGCCCTCTGGACAGATCTGGTTGGGTGCCATTCCGATGCATTGGGTGGTCGAACGCGCCAAGAATCTCTTCGCAGTTCGAGACGAGCGGTCCGTGGACGGCACCGAGGAGCTGTTGACGGTGTCCCACATCACTGGAGTAACGTCCCGGTCGCAGAAGGACGTGAACATGTTCGAGGCCGCAGATAAGACGGGCTACAAGCGCTGTCTCCGAGACGACCTGGCGATCAACACTCTGTGGGCTTGGATGGGTGCCATGGGCATCAGCCCGTTGGAGGGCATCGTGAGCCCCGACTACCACGTCTACACCTCGAACGGACGACTTCTGCCCGAGTACGTCGAGCTGCTCTGCCGCTCAAGGCCCTTCACGGCCGAGGTCAGCCGCTGGTCCAAGGGCGTTTGGTCGTCCCGTCTCCGCTTATACCCGGAGAACTTTTTCGAGATGCGTTTACCAGTTCCACCGCCTGACGAACAGCGGGCCATCTTCGATGCCGTTCAGGCTGATCAGCGCCGAGGCGCCAGCCTTCGTGCGGCGCTGGAAGAGTCCGTCGCCTTGGCCACAGAACGTCGCGCCGCGCTGATCACCGCTGCCGTCACCGGTCTGATTCCACTGGAAGAGATGGCCGGATGAAGCTGGAGAAGCTCACGCTCGCGAATTTTCGTGGATTCGACCAGATCGACATCGAGTTCGCCTCCGATCTCACTCTCCTTGCTGGTGTTAACGGCGTGGGCAAATCCGGTGTCTTGACCGCTCTGAGGAGCGCGCTGTCGGTGGCGCTCCCGAGGTTTACGGTATCGGGTGAGCCGCCATTGAGCCTCAGCGAGAGGGACATCAAGCTTGGCAAGTCCAGCCTGTCCCTGTCGGTGGCACTGCGACTTGACCTCGCCAGGGTCATCGTTGACATCAGGCGAGCGGCGCAACTGCCCAGCGACCGGGCAGAGAGCCTTATTGGGCGACGCGATGAGTTGCGTTTCGCGACACGTCAGACGAAGAAGGGGTCCGCTGAAGAGAAAGGGATCAACGACGAGATCCGCCGGATCGACTTTCAGCTGGAAGTTCCCTCGGATGCCCCAACCGTGCTCATCGCGCCTCATGACGTGACCATGGAACCAGACGCTCTGGCGGCGGTCGCGAAATCAGATAGCAGACAACCGCTTGCCGTGTTCTACTCGACTGCCCGATTCTTGTCGCGACTCCCGCCTGTCCTGCCCAAGACAAGATCCACTGACCCCGCGACAGCATATGACAAGGCCCTTAGTCAGCTGGAGGTGTCGCTCAACGATTTCGCGAATTGGTATCGCGTGCTCTCGTCTGAGGCTCCCGTCGAAACTCGGGACCGGCTGCTTCAGCAGCTGGACCGGGCTGTCGGTGATTTGCTGCCTGGCGTTTCTGGCCTGACCTTGCATGACGGCCGGCCACCAGGGTTCAGCGTCAACAAGGGCGGCGACGCGCTCTTCCTGGATCAACTCTCCGACGGCGAACGAGGCCTGTTGGCACTTGTTTTCGACCTGACCCGACGGCTAGCGACCGCCAACCCGCTCGTCGCGAACCCAATTGCAGAGGGTGCGGCCCTGGTGCTCATCGATGAGATCGAAATGCACCTTCATCCACAATGGCAGCGGGATGTGATGAAGCGTTTGCCGGCCACTTTCAAACATTGCCAGTTCGTGATCACCACGCACTCTCCACAGGTTATAGGGGAGGTCGAAGCGCGCTGCGTTCGGCTCTTGTCGCTTCTCGACGGCAAAGTGCGAGTGGAAACACCGGCCACGGCTCTCGGTGCCGACTCGAACTGGATCTTGAACGTTCTAATGGGCACCAACGAGATGGACGATGAGATTGAGCGAGAACTCGATGGTGTGTCGCTACTGATTGCAGACCGTAAACTGGAGGAGGCAAGAGAAAGACTTCTAGACCTTCGCGTTCGCTTTGGAAACCCCGATCGTATTCAGGCGCTAGCGTCTTTGCTAGAGCGCGTGGATCGGCTGGGACGATGAAGCGGATTCAGAAGAGTATTCCGCCCCCATGCCTGACGGAGTTCATCCGGCAACAGCAGGCGATTGAACCCACACCGGTGAACCTGACCTATGGCAATCTCCCAAGAAAAGCGGAATTGCTTGCGCAGTTGACAGCCGAGCAGTTCGGGCTGTGCGGATACACCGGGGCTCCAGTTGATGATCGCAGAATCGCCAACCTGAATGGGCCGGCTGTTGGAGTCAGGTTTTGCAACCATGTCGAACACGTAAAGCCCCAGAACGTCTGCAAGAGCGAACTGGTAGCTACAGGCGGAGTACCCGGCCGAGACCTGTGTGAGGACCTTGCCTACGACAATGTGATCGCCGCGCTCGCCGTGAACGGTTCAGAGGCCGAGCACTTCGGCGCCGTACTCAATACGAATGGGCCGCCGGCCGTCACGCCGCTCGAGCCTTGCGAAGGTCGCTTCCGCTTTCGCGAGGCAGACGGCGTCGTCGAAGGCCTTGACGGCGCCGCCAAGAACTGCGTCGACTATCTACGGTTGAATCACGAAACTTTGAAGGGATGGAGGCTACGCGCACTCCAGACGTGGCTCGCCCCTGAAGTAGTGGCGACGGCGGCAGATTTGCGCGGCGTCATGTCAGCGGTGACCGAGCCTGTGGACGGGACCCTGCCGGAGTTCGCGTATGTTGTCGAAGCGGTCGTGAGGGGCTATCTAGATGAAGCGAACGTCTGAGGCTGCGTTTGAAACCGCCATCGAATCAGTCCTGCTCAGCGACGGCTATTCCCAGGTTGATCGCAATGGCTTCGACCGCGAGCGAGCGTGCTTCCCCGACGAGGCGCTGGCGTTCATCCGGGCCACACAGGACAAGGAGTGGCAGAGACTGGAGGCACTGCACGGCGACCAGACCGGTTCGCGGGTCCTTGAGGCACTGTGCAAATGGCTGGACACCCATGGCACATTGGCCACGCTTCGCCACGGCTTCAAGTGCTACGGCCGGACTCTGCGGATCGCCTTCTTCCAAGCGGCGCACGGGTTGAACCCGGAGTTAGAGGCGCGCTACCGGGCCAATCGGCTCGGTCTTACCCGGCAGCTGCACTTTAGCCCCCGAAACGAACAGTCGCTCGACGTGGTCTTGTCGATCAACGGCATTCCAGTGGTCACGCTGGAGTTGAAGAACCCCCTCAGCGGGCAGACCGCCGCCAACGCTATCCGCCAGTACCGCAACGACCGCGACCCTCGCGAGCCCATCTTCCAATTCACCAAGCGCACGTTGGTGCACTTCGCGGTGGATACCGAGGAGGCGCACATGGCGACGCGCCTTGCGGGTTCGTCCACTCACTTTCTGCCGTTCAACCGCGGCATCGACGGCGGCGCCGGCAATCCGCCCGATCCAGCCGGCCGCAACTACAAGACGGCGTACCTCTGGGAAGAGGTCCTGCAGCGCGACAGCCTGCTCGACTTGCTCGCACGCTTCCTGCACTTGGACGTGCAGGAGGTAGTGGCCGAGGATGGGAAGAAGGTGCGCAAAGAGAACCTGATCTTTCCGCGCTACCACCAGTTGGAGGCCGTGCGACAGATGGTGGCGGCGGCCGCCCACGAGGGAGTGGGGCACAACTACCTCGTCGAGCATTCGGCCGGTAGCGGAAAGAGCAACACCATCGCCTGGCTCGCACATCGTCTTTCCAGTCTGCACAACGAACGTGATGAGCGGCAGTTCGACAGCGTGGTCGTAATCACTGACCGCGTGGTGCTGGATCGGCAGCTGCAGAACACCATCTACCAGTTCGATCACCGTCAGGGCGTGGTGCAGAAGATTGACGAGGACTCACGTCAGTTGGCCGAGGCGCTCGAAGCCGGCGTGCCGCTCATCATCACCACGCTACAGAAGTTTCCGTTCGTGTCTGGCCAGTTGGCCAAGCTCAGTGAGGAACGTCGGGACGGCAGCAAGAGCCATCTGCCCACTCGGAAGTACGCAGTGATTGTCGACGAGGCGCACAGCTCGCAAGCCGGAGAGACCGCGACGGAGCTCAAGGGAGTACTCGGCGGCGCCGAACTTCGAAGGAGGGCCGAACAGATGGCCGAGGAGGAAGGCGCGCTCGAGTTGGAACCGCTCTTCCGCGCGATGGCCAAACGCGGCCGCCAGCCGAACATGAGCTTCTTCGCCTTCACCGCCACCCCAAAACACAAGACCCTCGCAATCTTCGGCCGCGGTGGCGAGCCTTTCCACCGCTACACCATGCGGCAGGCCATCGAGGAGGGCTTCATCGAAGACGTGCTGAAGAGCTACGTCACCTACAAGACGTACTACAAGCTCGTCAAGAAGGCAGAGGACGACCCGAACGTCGAGCGCAAGAAGGCAGCGAAGGCGCTGGCCCGCTTCATGCACCTGCATCCGCACAACATCGGCCAGAAGACGACTGTAATGGTCGAACACTTCCAGCACTCCACCCGCCACAAGATCGGCGGGCACGCCAAGGCGATGGTGGTCACCGGTTCGCGCCTGGAGGCGGTGCGCTACAAGCAGGAGTTCGACAGCTACATCCAGGACAAGGGCTATCCGATCAAGAGCCTGG
>JAKFYA010000086.1 GCA_021731095.1 Acidobacteriota bacterium
ATATCCGACATGCTCTCCAGAGACGACCGCTCGCTCATGGCGGTCTGGCTCGGCGGCCAAATTCCTGAGGCTTTGATGAACGCGGCGTTGACGGAGGTCATGGGGCGAGATGCCAGACTAGCCTACGCCCTTGCGGTCTCTTGGGCGTTCGCTCGTTCATGGATTGCACCTATACACGACACATTTCGCCAGCCCGGGAAATAGAACATGACTATTGGGAGCTTCTTCCCGGAAGAGCACGTTGTCTACGCGACAGCCCTTGGTACCCAGGTGTGCCAGGATAGCCGCCGGACGTTGGCAGCGCTTCCGGCCGACTCTGTAGATCTTGTCGTGACCAGTCCTCCGTTCGCCCTGTTGCGAGAAAAGGAATACGGCAACGAAAGTCAGAATGCCTACGTTGAGTGGATCCACACCTTTGGCGTACACGTGCAGCGAGTCCTGAAGCCTACCGGAAGCTTCGTTCTTGACCTTGGCGGCGCATATGAACGTGGGCGGCCCGTTCGTTCCCTATATCAGTGGCGCGTCCTGTTGGACTTTTGCGACAACATCGGCTTCCGGCTGGCCGAAGAGTTCTACTGGCACAACCCGGCAAAACTGCCGTCCCCGATCGAGTGGGTGAATAAGCGCAAGATCCGAGTCAAGGACTCAGTGAATACCGTATGGTGGCTCAGCAAGACCGACTGGCCAAAGGCCGACGTCAAGCAAGTCCTCGCGCCCTACTCAGTTCGGATGAAGCAACTCCTGAAAGACCCCGGCAAGTTCTACTCACCAGCGGAGAGGCCGTCGGGGCACGACATTAGCAAGGGATTTGGCACTGACAACGGCGGCGCGATACCCGCGAATCTTCTTCAGATTCCGAATACGGAAGCAACATCGTCCTATCTTCGTCGTTGTAAGGCCATAGGTCGCGACAGTCACCCGGCGCGGTTTCCTGCCGCCCTGCCGGAGTTCTTCATCAAGTTCCTGACAGGCCCAGGCGACCTGGTTGTAGATATCTTTGGTGGGTCCAACACGACGGGTCGCGTTTGCGAGGACCTCGGCCGCAAATGGATCGCGATAGAGGAGCGCCGGGACTACGCGGCTCTGTCGCTTGTGAGATTTGCCGATGATGAACTCACGGACGAAGCACTTTCTGCCCTGGTCAGAGAGGCAGAACGTACAGCAGTCGATATCCAGACGCCACCAAGGCAGCTCACCATATCTCTGGCTGCGCCTTCGTAGGGACACCAAGGGCCTCGGCCCTCGTGAGGCGTTTCAGCCTCAATTCGGAACGAGCCCCGCCGCTATGTCGGAGTCGCTGCCGCTACGGGCGGGGCGACCTTCTTGCGCTTGCCGCCACTGAGAACCTGGCTGGCAGCCAGCTCCGGCTTGTTCTGGTCGTAGAACTTCTCAATCATGCCCACGCTGGTACGTGCCCACTTCGCGAAGTGCCGCAGATGAACATCAGGCTGCTGTTTGAGGCGAAGCGAGAGTCCGGTCGGCCGCAAACACTTTGAGTGGCGCATCTTTCCGCCAGCCGTCGGATCGTCGCGAAGTCCCGCTGCTTCAAACAGCTCCCGAAGTCCGTCTCGGTGATGTTCGCGGAAGACCTTGTCCGTCGGCTTGGCGTCGGGGCTAATGCGCTTCAGAAGTCGAAACGCATTCACGCCCTCCTTCAAAGCGAACGCATGTTCCGGAATGCTCCCCTTGGAATGCTTTCCCGTAACCAGCATCTTTATAGCTATCTCACCGCTATCTTCAAACCTCACTTCGGTGCAGTCAGACCAATGCAAGCTGTACGCCTCACCTGTCCTAAGCGCTGCACCGACACAGAGTCCTATGAAGGCGTGCAATTCCTTTCGCTGCCGAGCGACCCTCGGATTGAGGTCAGCCTCCCCCAGCCTCTTCTGGGAGATCGCAAGCAAGTGCCGGTACTGCTTTGAGGTCAGATATGGGCTCGGCGAAGGGTGAACGCCCCACACGTCTCCGGCAAACGAAGGAAATGTCGGCAGCACATCCAGCGCTTTCTCAATTTCCTTCGCATGGCGCAAGACCTGGCGCACGAAGTCCATGTCCTTCTTCAACGTTGCAGCCTTGATCGGATCACCGTTTTTCGTGAGAGTCTTCGCTCTGGTGCTCCTCAGAGCAGTCAGGAAGGACGCATCAATCTCATCCACCCTCACCTTTAGGAAGAATGGCCTCAGCAGCGACAGCTTCTGACGGTAGTTCTTCCGCTGTTCTTTGCGGACGCTCTCCGCTTCATTCGCGTACGTAAGAAATGCCTCCGCCGCATCCAAGAACAGGCGGCCGTGAATGCGCTTGCCGCCGTGGTCCTGAGCGAGGAGCCCTTGATACCACTTGCGTGCCACGTCCGTCGCAGCAGCCAGTGTCGTCACTCGCGTACTCTTTCGTACGAGCTTCCCTTGGATGAAGACACGCGCTGAGATGTAGGGCGAGCCATTGATGCGCTCCAGCCGGACCCGCCCGTCCATGAGTTCGCCAACATGTATTGTTGTGAGCTTGGGCTTCGCTTCCATCGTGCGGTATACTTTACGGATTCCGACTGACTTCGCCTAGTCAACAACTAGTCAACACGTCAGCTTGCGAAAAACACCACGCGGAAGTGGCGGAATTGGCAGACGCACCAGCTTGAGGGGCTGGCGGTAGCAATACCGTAGGGGTTCGAGTCCCCTCTTCCGCACCACCTACCTACCATCCCGTGACGCGCCCGATCGAAGAGGGCGCCCTCCGCTCGTCGTCCACGGCAGCTCACGCCATCAGTTGATTGCCCGCCGCCGTGTCGCGGTCGGGGGAAGAACGCGATCGTCCAGCCCTGCACCTGTGGGCCAATGACGATGGCGGTCTTGCCCCCGTGTCGCCGAGCGTCAGCCGGTACGCAACAGCACTATCGCTTGAAGTCCAGGAACGTGCCCACCAGGACCGACGGGTCCGCGTCCTTCTTGGGCACGAACTTCTGCGCGCGACCACCCCACACCTCGGCGGTGTAGAGGTTGCCCTCGCTGTCGACGCTGATGCGATGCGTGCCCCACAGCCGGCCGGGCTGCGTGCCGAAGGTGCCCCACGAGGAGATCAGCTTGCCGTTGAGGTCGAACTTCAGCATCTTGTTGACGCCGCCGTCAGCGACCCACAGGAAACCGTCGTTGGTGATCGCCAGATCCATGGGGAAGTCGATGTTCGGCCAGATGTCCAGCAGCTTGTAGTTGGAATCGAAGACCTGGATGCGGCTGTTGCCCCGGTCGGCCGTGTAGATACGCCCCTGCTTGTCCACGGCGATGCCGTGGATCTGCGTGAACTGCCCCGGCGCCTTCCCGCGCGTCCCGAACTCACTGATGTACTTGCCGTCCTTGTCGAACTTCACCACGCGCCCGTTCTTGTAGCCATCGGCCACGTAGAAGTCGCCGTTGGGCAGGAACGCGATGTCGGTCGGACCGGCGAAGTGGGTCTTGTCGTTGCCCGGGACGCCATGCTCGCCGAGGGTCATGACGAGCTTCCCGTCCCTCGTGAACTTCCAGACCGACTCGGCGCACTTGCCGGATTCACTGCGACCGTCGATCACCCACACGTGCTTCTCGGGATCGTACGGGCTCTGCTTGATGCTGTGCGGATGCACGAACAGGTTGTTGTGCTGCTGCCACGACTCGATCAGCTTGCCGTTCCGATCGACGACGAACATCCTGTGTTTGGTCGTGTCCGTGTCGGGATGGTCGACCGCATGCATCTTCGGGGGGTTCCCTCCGCCATTACGTTTGGCCGTGGGAATCATGCCCGTCTGCAGCACGAATATGCGGTCCGGGCTCTCGGCCCAGACGCCACCGGTGCGCCCCCACGTCCAGTCCGGGATGAGCGGTTGCGGCCAGTTCTTCGCGACGTCGTACGGGCCGGACACGTAGTCGCCGCCCTTCGCGGTGGAGGCGGCAGCCCGGCCCGGGTCTGCGGCCTGCTGGGCGCGACCGGTCGGCTGCACGAGCAGCAGGGTGCCGACCGCGACAATCGTGACCGCGCCGACGGAGAGTGGGTTACGTCTGGCCATGAACACTCCTCATTGAAGACCTGTCTGGACCGGCAAGTCCCGGCTGGTGGGACGGGACGGCGGAACGCGGTAGACGTTAACACCAGCGCCCGGCAATTGCCGCACAGTTATTGAGCGGCCGGTGCGAGACGAACTTTGCGTATGCTATGGTCCGCAGTGCCGAACAGTCCGGCTTCGAGGCTGAGTCCGGCACATTGACCAAGGTTTCGTGACGGAGGCTGTTATGCGAGTTCGGCATGTTCTGCTATTCGCCTGTGCGACCGTGATTGCGGTGCTGCTGCACCCGGGCACGGCCTCGCTCTATGCCCAGGCCAGAGGCGCCTCGGCGCTCAGCGGGGTCGTCAGTTCGCAGGAAGAAGGCAAGATGGAGGGCGTCCTGGTGACCGCCCGGCGGACCGGGGCCAACTTCACGGTGACCGTGGTGAGCGACGCGCAGGGCCGCTTCCGCTTCCCTCGTACGCATCTCGAGCCTGGCGCCTACGCCCTCGTCATCCGCGCGACGGGCTACGACCTGGCCGATCCGGGTCCGGTGAACGTGGCCGCTGGTAAGGAAACCAAGCGCGACCTGAAGCTTCAGAAGACCAAGGACCTGTCCATGCAGCTCACCTCGCTCGAGTGGGTGGAGGCGATGCCTGGGACCCAGGAACAGAAGGACAAGCTGGTCTATCAGCCTGAAAGCTGCAACTACTGTCATTCGTTCCGGCGCATCGTCAAGTCTGCGCACTCGGCCGAGCGGTTCGTCCCGGTGATCAAGCGCATGATTTCGTACTACCCGGATGGGAGCTCGTCGAGCGACGACGGACGGGGCTGGGGCCAGCGCCTCCTGAAGTTCGGCGATTCATTCGGTCAGCCGACGCCGAAAGGCCCCGGGGAAGGCCAGGGAAACAACTGGGGGAGCTGGCCGGTGGCCGAGCTGGGACAGTACCTCGCCACGGTGAACATGAGCGGGGGCCGGACCACGCTGCCCTACGAACCGAAGGCGACGCTGCCCCGCCCCAAGGGCCCGGCCACGCGCGTGATCATCACGCAGTGGGATCAGCCGCGGAAGGAAACCGAGTCCCACGACATGGACGTCGATTCGAAGGGCAACGTCTGGTACGGCGACGAGAGCCACCAGTTCATCGGCAAGCTCGACATGAAGACCAACACGTTCACCGAGTACCCGTTGCCCCCGGTCCCTGAGGGGCATCTGCCAGGCACCCGTGACGTGCAGGTGGATCACGACGACAACGTGTGGTTCCCGATGCGCGTGGCTGGCGGCGCCTCGCTGCTGACGAAGTTCGAGCCTGCGACGCAGAAGGTGACGATCGTGGGAGAGAAGGCGACGGGACAGTTCCTCGCGCTCGGACCCGACAACAAGATGTGGATGGGTGGCGCGGTCAACCCGTTCCATCGGATCGACATCAAGACGGCGACGTACGAACAGACCTTCCTCGGACCGGGCTACACCGGCTATCAGGTGGTGGTGAACTCGAAGGGCAACCCGTACATGGCGTCGGTCCAGACCATCAATGGGTATGACGTCGCGGCCGGCAAGGCGAAGAGCTGGCCGATCACCAAGGGCGCATGGGGCCGCCGTGGGCGCATGGACGCGCAGGACCGCTACTGGTTCGCCGAATACAGCGTGGACAAGATCGCCATGTTCGACACGCGGACCGAGAAGCTGCAGGAGTGGTCGCTCCGCAAGTACTTCACGCCCTACACCGCCAGCGTGCCCGACAAGCGCGGGTACGTCTGGGCGCCGAGCAACATGACCGATCGGCTGGCGCGACTCGATCCGAAGTCGGGCGAGGTGGTGGAGTTCCTGATGCCGACCGAACTCGACACCAAGAAGATCACGTTCGATCCGACGGCCAAGGGCGACGTGCTCATCATGGCCAACATGCGCAACGCCCGCATCCTTCGCGTCGAAGTGCTCGACTAACCGCGTGCGTGATGGCGCCGGGACGGTCCCGTCCCGGCGCCTCACCCCGAGGAAGGGAACAGTGCGGAGACGGCTGTCGTTACTCGTGCTGGCCGCCACGGCGTCACTTGTGCTGCCCGCCGCCGCTCGCCAGGCCTCGGCCCAGGCTCCAGAGGAGGCGCGACACTGTCCGGCCGCGCCCCTCGGCGACCCGCTCGCAAGACCGGGTTGGAACGGCTGGGGTGTGGATGTCGTGAACTCGCGGTTTCAGCCAGCGGCTGGCGCGCTGACCGCTGGCACCGTCTCCAGGCTGGAGCTGAAGTGGGCGCTCGGCTTCCCGGCCCAGGAGTTTGCCGCCGGACAGCCCTCCGTCGTGGGTGGCCGGATCTACCTGGGCACCGGTCCCGGTGCTGTCTACGCCTTCGATGCCCAGAGCGGGTGCATCCACTGGAGGTTCCCGACGCACCACGTCGTGCGGACGTCCGTCTCCATCGGCCGGCTCCCGGGATCGCCCGCGCGTGACGCGGCGTTCTTCGGCGACCTGCAGGCCAACGTCTACGCAGTGGACGCGGAGACCGGGACGCACCTGTGGACGAAGCGCCTCGACCTGCATCCCCAGGCGCGCATCACCGGTGCGCCGACGTTCTTTGACGGGCGCCTCTATGTGCCCGTCTCGTCGCTCGAAGAAGCCGTCGCCTCTTCCCCAACCTACGAATGCTGCACGTTCCGCGGGCAGGTCTGGGCGCTGGACGCGGCGACTGGCCAGGAAATCTGGCGGACCTACACCATCGAGTCGCCGGCAGTGGCCACGAAGAAGAACGCCAGGGGCGTCCAGCAGTGGGGACCCGCGGGAGCCGCCGTCTGGAATGCGCCCACGATCGACGCCAGGCGCGGGGTCCTCTACATCGGTACCGGAGATGGCTACACCGCCCCGGCCGCGAGCACGACCGACGCGATCATCGCGCTCGATCTGAAGACTGGCAAGAAGGTGTGGGTCAACCAGTTGACCCCGAACGACGCGTGGATCGGCGGGTGCGATGACGCCTCGAAGCGCTCGCTCAACTGTCCTGACGTCGTGGGACCGGACTTCGACTTTGGCCAGTCTCCGATCCTGCGCGACCTTCCTGACGGCCGCTCGCTGCTCGTGGTCGGCCAGAAGTCCGGTATCGGGTGGGCGCTCGACCCCGACAGGCAGGGCGCCATCGTGTGGCAGGAGCGGGCCGGCAAGGGCAGTTTGCGCGGAGGGATGCTGTTTGGCTCCGCCGCCGACGCGGCTCAGGTCTATTTCGCCGTCTCGGACGTGCCGAGTGGACCAGCAGACGCGGGAGGACTCGCCGCGGTCACCATGGCGACGGGCACGCGCGCGTGGTTCACGCGCCCGCCGCCGGTCCCGTGTGACACCGACGACACCACCCGCTGCCTCCAGGCGCAGGCCGCGGCAATCTCGGCAATCCCGGGGGTGGTCTTTTCCGGGGCGACCAACGGGATCCTCCGGGCCTATTCGACCGTCGACGGCACGATTCTGTGGGAGCACGACACGGCCCGCGCCTACACCACCGTCAACGGCCTCCCCGCACGGGGCGGCCGGCTCTACGGGCCTGGGCCGGTCATCGTCGATGGCGCGCTCTACATGACGTCGGGCTATGCCGACACCAAGGGCGGAAAGCCCGGCAACGTCCTGCTGGCATTCGGCGTCGGAAGCGGCCCGGCGAAGTAGACGACTACGGCTCAATGCCGATGCTTGTGCAGGATGCCTTCGCTCGGGAGTGAGGGCTTGAACTGTGTGTGGCACGACTCGCAGGATTCCGCCAGCTGACCGTTCGCGGCGACCACACCATCGAAATCACGGGCTTCGGCGGCCTTGAGCGCCGCGACGCCGGCATCCGTCATGGCCTTCGCTGCGGCCTGCCACTTCTCATCGGTCACCCACTCACGGTCGTGCACGCCTGTGCCTTCGAGCCGGATGGTCGCGCCAGATGCCAGGACCTGCGTGGCGTGGTGCTCGACGTCTTCCCAGTCATCTTCTGTCTTCGGCTGTTTCCCGGTCTGTTCGATCTCCCACAGATCGTGCGCCGCGTGATCGACGATCCTGACCATCGCGGCATTGAGGCTCACGGCCAGTTTCACGACCGGTGCGCCAGGGGCCGGCGCGGCGGTTGCCGCCTGTTCCTGCACTGGAGCGCTGCAGCCTGCCATCATTAGCGCTGCCACGATCACGCCGCCGACCATCCCGGTTCTCCGCCCTGACATGCACCCCTCCTTGGCCGCAACAACGGCGCGGCCGATGGGCAAAGTGCATAGTCGCTGCCAAGACGAATGCTACCCGGGCATAGCAGTCCAGTCCTCTCCCGTGACTGGAGGCCGGCACCAGCGCCCGGGTTTATCTGGGCTGGCGCGGAAATCTCCTACTGCCGTCCGTCCAGCACCGCGAGGCCTTCGTCGCAGGCGGCCTGCCTGAGTTGGGCCGCGCCAGCCTCGCCCTCGCGCGTGGCGTATCCCGCGGTCTCCCGCACGGCGGCCCTGGAGTCCTGCCGTCGAGGGCAGGGTCACGGGGTTCCTCGCCCACCAGGGCGCCTGTGCTGTTCCTGGCAGCCGCGCCCCCTCCCGTGTCACGATCAGTCACTGCCATGACCTACGCTGCCATCACGGGCTGGGGCGCCTGCCTGCCGCCCAGCGTCCTCTCGAACGACGACCTCTCCACCTTCCTCGACACGACCGACGAGTGGATCACCACCCGGACCGGCATGAAAGAGCGGCGCATCTCGCATGTCAGCGCCACCGAGATGGCCACGGTCGCCGCGCGTCGGGCGCTCGCCTGCGCGGGCCTCGACCCGTCCGAGGTCGAACTGATCGTCTACGGCAGCTGCAGCAATGACGAGCAGGTGCCCAACTCGGCCTCGGGTGTCCAGGCCGCGCTGGGCGCTACCAGGGCCGCGGCCATGGACCTCAACACGGCCTGCACGAGCTTTCTCTATGGGCTGTCAGCCGCGACGGGCATGGTGCGCAGCGGCGCCGTCAAAAGCGCCGTCATCATCGGCGTGGAACTCATCTCGCCCTACATGGACTGGGACAACCGCAACGTCTCGGTACTCTTCGGCGATGGCTGCGCGGCCGTGGTGATTCAGGCCACGGACCAGCCCGAAGGCGTGCTGGGTGAGCAGCTCGGCTGCATTGCCGGGGCTCGCCACACGCTGCGCGTCCGGGGCATTGGCGGCGCCTATGCCAACCACGGCGTGCTCTTCGGCGACACGCAGTGGGACTTCGATGGGCAGGAGATCTTCAAGCGCGCCGTACACGCGATGATTCAGGCCAGCGCCTCCGTGCTGGCCAAGTGCGGGGTGCGACCAGAGGAGGTCGACCTCGTGGTGCCGCATCAGGCCAACCTCCGCATCATCGAGGCGGTCGTCACCCGCACCGGCATCCCGATGGAGAAGGTGATGCTGACCGTGCAGCGCTACGGCAACATGAGTGCGGCCACGGTGCCCGTAGCGCTCACCGAAGCCGTGGCCGAGGGTCGGGTCCGGCCCGGCTCCCTCATCCTGATGCCGGCGTTCGGGGCTGGCCTCACCTACTGCGCGCATCTGGTCCGCTGGGGCGCGCGCGTGACCCCGCTGTCTGTGAGCGAGGCGACCCTGCCACCAAGCCCGACCACCGCACTCGAGCGGGTCATGGCCATTCGCGCCGGAAAGGTTGGTGCGATGGCGCGTTCTGGCGCCGGGTTGCAACCGGCACGCCTGTTCAGCGCGCAAGAGGGTATCGTAGGGCGATGAGCCGCCTGCCTCCGCCGCCGCAGCCGCCGCCTGTCGCTTCGCGGGACGTGGAGTCGGATGACACCACCTGTCCCCACTGTGGCGAATCGCGCGAACTCGCCAAGGTGAAGGGATGCATCAAGTGTCTGACCTGCGGCTTCAAGTTCGACTGCAACGGCTGGTGACCACACGCCGGTGACGCCATCTCCTGCGCCCCCGCCGGCCGTGGTCTTCGACCACGTCTCCTTCAGCTTCGACGAGCATGAGGTGCTGCGCGATGTCAGCTTCAGCGTGCCCAGGGGCAGCATGTGCATGCTGCTCGGCGCCAGCGGCACCGGCAAGTCGGTCATTCTCAAGCTCATCCTCGGTCTGCTCACGCCAGACAGCGGCACCATCTCGGTGAACGGCGAGCGCATCGACCAGTTGCCAGAGCGGGAGCTCCGGCGCCTCCGGGGCGACATCGGCATGCTGTTTCAGGAGAGCGCCCTCTTCGACTCGCTGACCGTGGCCGGCAACGTCGGCTATCGGCTGCGCGAGGAAATGGGCATGCCGCAGGCCGACGAAGAAGTCCGCGTCGCCGAGGTGCTCGGCTTCGTGGGCCTTGGCCCGTTCGCCGACCGGATGCCGTCCGAGCTCTCGGGTGGACAGCGGCGCCGCGTGGCGCTGGCCAGAGCCATGGCCGCCAAGCCGGGCCTGCTCCTGCTGGACGACCCGACCACCGGCCTCGACCCCATCACGGCGGCCAGTGTGGACGACGAGGTGGTCAAACTGCGGGACCTTGAACAGGTGACCGCCATTCTGGTGACGCACCAGATTCGGGATGCCTTCTATGTCGCCACGCATACCGCGCGACTGGAAGACGGCGAGGTGCAGATTGGCCTGGCAGCTGGAACCCGGGCGGATCACGCCAGTTTCATGGTGTTGCACGAGGGGCGCATCTGTTTTGAAGGGACGGGCGCAGAGCTCCGGGCCGCCAAAGACCCGTACCTGCACGAGTTCCTGTTCATGACCCTGCCGCCCTGGTAGGTGTCCGGCGGCAGGACGGCGGATCAGATCAAAGCCTTTTGTCTTCGGATAGGAAGACTTATTGGCCAGAGTCCAATCGTGCCTTGCCCGACGGGTACGGGGGCTGGTCCAGGATCCCTCAAGATCAGGCCAGATCCTGAGCGTTTCGCAGAGGACCTGACCAAATCCTGATCTTGGCCCCGATCGTGCTATTACATACGGTCAAGAAGGTAGAGTTCTTTTTGTTCCGGTGAGGATAAGCGCGATGATGATGAAGAAACTGGTCGGTCTGGCACTGCTGGGCCTGGTAACACTGGCGCCGAAGGCGACTGAAGCGGGCACGATTACTTACAGTGCCTCGACGATTGGCCCGACCCTGACCGAATTGAACCAAGGGTGGTCGTTTCAGCAGTTCGACTCCAACCTCGGGATTTTGACATCAGTTCAGCTGCAGATTGGTGCCGATCTTTCGACAAGCTTGGTTGTGTCGAATCTGGCTGGATCTGCCTCTACCGGCTCAGTTTTTACAAGCTTTGACCTGTTCGTAGATGACCCAGGGTCGCTCTTCTCGAACGATCCCTTCATCAGTGCGTTCTCAGCCCCTGCTGGCTATAGTTTGTCTCCAGGCCAGACGTCGAGTCCGATCAACCGCACGTTTGCCGGCAGCTACGACAACACGTTCAATAGTGGCGGAGTTCTGGCTGAGTTTACGGGTCCTGGTTCCATCAGCCTGTTCATCAGCACATTCACGCAGTCGTTCCTTGCCAATAGTGGCGGTAACACCGCGGCATCCCAGACGACGTTTGCAACGCTGAACGGCAACGTTATCTACACCTACGACGACCCGCTGCCGCCCGCTCCGGTTCCCGAACCGGCCTCCATGTTCCTGCTCGGCAGCGGCGCGGTGGCTCTGGTGCGGATGCGCCGGAAGCAGCGCGCGCAGTAAGGCTCTCCCCTTCTTCCGGGTCCCGCCCTCGAGCCTCACCGGGGGCGGGACTACCGGCTTTCCGCCGGACCCGCCAGTTCCCCCGCAACGAACACGCCCCGTCCTGGCACCAGGCCGAACAGCCGGCCAGGATCCGTAGCCAGCAGCACCAGCGAAGAGGGCCACACGGGCTGGTCTGGCTGGCTGGGCACAACGTGCCACGTCTCGCCGGCATCCAGCGAACGCCAGACCTGACCGCCCTGCGCCACGAATGCCTCGGAGGTCCTGGTCGGGTGGAACACGACAGCCGTCGCCGTCGCCGACAGGAGTCCCCCGCCGACGGCGGTCCAGGTGCGACAGGCGTCCGTGGTCCGGAAGACCCCTCGCGACGTGGCGGCCAGCGCCGCCGGCGTCGAGGCTGATCCCGCCACGCCATACCAGGTCGCGCCAGGCACGGCCGGGCCACAGGCCCGCCAGCTCGCGCCGTTGTCCTCACTCCACTGCGTGGCCCCGTTCCCAACCGCGATCAGAGCGCGGGCCCCGACCGCGAACAGGGCCTCCCCTGCGGTGGCAGACACCTGGGTCCAGCCTCCTGGGACAGCACTCCGGTACACCCCGCGTTCGGTGCCCGCGAGCACCACGCCCTCCCGACCAGCCAGCAGCGCTCGCACCCTGAGGCCGACGGGGAATCCGGCCTCTGCCTGCCAGCGGCGTCCGCCATCCACCGACCGGCCCAGGCCCCGGTAGCCGGCCGCCAGCAGTACACCGCTCTGACCCGGAACCGGTGCCACCGCCAGCCAGCCGCCCTCAGTTGGTCCCCCAAGTCCGGACCAGTGCGCCCCTGCGTCATTGGACCGGTAGAGTCCTGTGGGCCCGGTCACATACAGGGCACGTCCGTCCGCCACCAGACCCGTGAAGGCCCGATTGGCAAACCCGACGTTGGCCTCGGTCACGGTCACGCCATCGTCGCGACTGACCAGCAGGCCCGCGTCGACCGACGCAAAGAACACACGCCGTTCGTCGAAACGGTCGAAGGCCAGGGCCTTGACCTGGCTGGTACTGACGCGCGTCCACGCCACGCCTTCATTGGCCGAACGCAGCAGGCCGGACGAGGTGCCAGCAAAGATCACCTCGGGGTGGCGCGGGTCGAACGAGATGAAGTACACCCGGAACGCGCCGCGCGGGGTGGCAAAGCGCGCCCATCGGCGGCCTCCGTCGCGGCTGCCGTAGGCGCCGCTGCACGCGCTGGCCAGCACGCGGTCCGGACGTCTGGGGTCGACGGCCACGCTGAAGACATCCGAGTCGTCCAGCATGCCTGTATGAATCGACTGCCAGGTGGCGCCACCGTCACTGGTCTTCCAGGGGAGGTGGGTGGTGCCCGCATAGAGCACGCGGCTGTCACGCGGGTCAAAGGCGAGCGAGACGACCGGCTTCAGTTCGGCGTGTCCAGCAGGTGAGAACAGGGACCAGTGCGCGCCGTTGTCGCGGGTGAGATAGATGCCGGACTCGGTGCCGGCCGCAAGGATATCGGGATTCGACGGCGAGAAGGCCAGAGACCAGACGGCAATGCCCTGCATACCGGGCAACTGCGACCAGGTCTGTCCCGCGTCGGTGGTCCGATAGACACCGGAGGCGGCAGGCCGGCTCCCTTCCATGCCGAGGAACCAGACCGACCCGAGCCGCGGGTCGATCTCGAGGGCGTGCAGCACGCCGGTCGACCGTCCCGGAAAGGGCAGCTCACGCCAGGTGCCGCCCCCGTCGGCCGAGGTCAGTACTACACCGGACCGCGTGGCCGCCACCACCGCGTCGCGGACATCCGGCACGACGCGGACCACCTCGGCCGGCCCCCCCCAGGGACCCACCGGCTCCCACGCCGCCGATGCTGGCACCGGCAGCATGGCCACGAGGCCGAGACACACGACCCAGGCCCGAAGGCCTGCCGCACAGAAGAACCTTCGAACCACGATGTGCCCTCCCTGGGCTGGCGCCGGCTCCCCTACTTCGGGCAGCCCAGCGCCTGAATGAGCTCGGCCGGCGCGGGACGCAGACCACTGCGGGCCGGTGGCTCGGCGCCACCCGGCACGAACCACACCTCCACACGCCGGAACTTCGCACGCTGGTCGGCAGCGGTCGCGGCCGAACCCGCGCGCTCCTTCACCGACGCGTCCCCGAACGGCAGCGGCTCGGCCGACTGGTCCGTTCCTGCCACGCCCACCTGAATCCGGCCCAGGTCGAGCGACGGACATACGCCGGTCCCGGCGCTGAGCACCGCCGCCGTGTTCAGCATGCGGTCGGTATCGAGGTTCAGCCACATACCGCCGTCCTCGTTGGTGTCGCGGTGGCCGATGAGCACGACGGTCGCGTTCGGATCCTCACGCAGCCGCGGCGTCACCTCTTCCAGCAGGTAGCGCTTGGCGGCGTTGTTCACGCGCGCGTTGCGGTTCGAGAAGACGATGTCGCGCCTCGTGGCCACCGGCTTCAGGATGATAGTCACCGGCGACACGGCGCTCGCCGTCTGCTTCCGTGCGTCCGTCACGGTGGCCGTGATCGGCACGGTGCGCGTCTGCTCGCGGACCAGGTTGGCCGGGTCGAACCCGCCAACGGCGGCTGGGTTGAACGAGGCGCCGGTCACCGCCTCTCCGGTGTAGACGATGGTCAGCGCGCCGTTGCAGCTGTTGGCCGCTGTCGCCGTGGCTGCCAGCGGCATCGCCGGCGCCAGATAGGGCACCGTCGACGGCTGCACCGTGAACTGGATGGTCGGCGGCAGGAGCGGTGTCACCGTCACCGTGACCGGCTCGGACGTGGCAGTCTGCGAACCCCCGCTGGCGCTCACGGTGACTTTCCGCATGCCGGACGCACCCACCGTGGCCAACGTGAACGTTTCGCCCGTCGCACCATTCACGGCGGTGCCGTCGACGAACCACTGATAGACCATCTTCGCGCCAGGCGTGCCGCCCGTCGCGCTGGTCCGAAGCGTCACCGCATCGCCCGCGCAGACGTCCTGCGCGCCGATGATCGGCTGCACGACCACGGGAACCGTCGGGGCGTGGTTCTCACAATCACAGTCGGCCTTCTTGTCGAGCGTCGCTGACGGGAACAGGTTGAACATGCTCGACAGCTTGGTCGAGAGCACCAGGTAGAACCCGCGCCGCGCCGAGCCGGTGAGGAAGTTCTCGGCCAGCATCTCGGCCGACTTGAAGTTGTAGCCGACACCGGCCCGCAGATCGCTGGTGACCCAGAAGCCGGCCTCAGCCGCAGCCGTCCACTGTGCGGTGGGACCATCCGCCTGCGCAATGTAGCGGCCTTCGATGGCGCCGTCGAGGCGGCGGCTCACGCGCGTCTGGGCCCGTGCCTGGGTCAGCCAGGTGGTGTTGGTCACCGAGCCCAGCGCCTGGTAGTCGGCCCGACGGTCACTCATCGCAACCTTGCCATAGAGCTCCAGCGCCCGGGCCGGCTGGAGGTAGCCATCAGCGGACAGAATGCTCACCGTGTCCGTGCGCGGCAGGAGGCCGCCCAGACCGTCGATGTCACTGGCACGCCGCGTATAGGCAAACAGCAGCGCTTCGCGATCGGACTTCCAGGGCCGCCACGCCAGCGCACCCACGCCGTGACTCGCCTTCGACTCGGGCGTCAGGCGTGTGCTCGGCGTGCGTGTCCGCAGCAGGTCGATGGCCCCCATGCCAGGCTGGAAGACGGCCGAGGAGTACTGGTAGCGGCCCAGCACCGTCAACCCGTCTGACAGCTTGCCGGAGGCGCCCGTGGTCAGAATCTGGCCCAGGCCGTCTCGGTCGCGCAGTTCGTAGCGCGTGGACGCGCGCAGATTGCGCTCCGGCAACCAGGAGAAGCCCACCGAGCCGGTGTTGAAGCTCTCTCCGCTGCCTCCAACGGCCTGACCGCGCTCGCCACCCAGATCAACGGAGAAGTGCCGCGAGACCGGAATCCGGTTCACTAACCCGATGACGGCGAACGAGTCGGTGCCATTCACGCCGTCCTCGATGAGGTACCGGCTCTGGATGCTGCTGTAGCGGCTCCACCGATCTTCGACACCGATGGTGGTTTCGTTCCGGCTGGGGCGGAACCCGAAGCCGGCGCTGCTCAGGTCGCCGATGGGGACGATGGGCGCGGCCGCGAGCCGCTGGGTCAGGAACAGCCTCGCTGTCTCGGTTGCCTGATAGCGGGCGGCCAACAGCGTCTGATCCGGATAGGTGGGGTCACTGTCACCCAGGTTCTGCTCGCGTCTGGCCGAGGCCGAGAAGCGGCTCGACGGACGCCACTCAACGCCCGCCGCCACTTCGTGCGACGTGATCTGGCGCGCGTTCAGGTCGTCCTGGAAGTCGCGGAAATCATAGCCAGCCGTCAGGCTGAG
>JAKFYA010000320.1 GCA_021731095.1 Acidobacteriota bacterium
CGACGCCCGACGTGATGTCGACCGCGCCCTCGCCGAGCAGTGACACCGAGCCGAGCGCCGCCACCGACTTTGACGTGATGCGAGGCCGCATGACCTGCTGCACCTCCATGGTGATCTCTACCCGGTCTCCGATGAAGGCCACGGCGGTGACGGCGCCGACCTCTACTCCAGAGACGCGGACGGGCGCGCCTTCTTTGAGGCCGGCAATGTTCTCGAACACCGCCTTCACGGTGTACCGTTCCCAGGGGAAGCCACTGTCCCCTGTGAGCAGGAAGATCATCAGCCCGGCCAGGAAGAGCGCCACGACCGAGACAATGCCGATTTTCAGTTCAGACCAGGCGAGCGAGCGAGTGCGGGGCATCTCGATTCCTCAGGACAGGAACGTCTGCAGGTACGGATCCGTGGACGCGCGGAGCTCCGAGGCATTGCCCTCGAAGTGAATCCGCCCGTCCTTCAACATGATGAATTCGGCCTCGTCGGCCTTGGTCTCGCTGGCGAAGGCCAGCGACACCGCCTCGCCCGTGCGCGTGGCACCGTGCGTGGCAACGTAGAACGCGTCCCGGAGCTGGTGTGTCACCAGAATGGACGTCACCGCCTCCAGGTCGCGGAGCTTCACGATTTCCACATCGATCGTGGTCGACGTGATCGGGTCGAGCCCGGTCGTCGGCTCGTCATACAGCAGGATGCGGGGCTTGGCCGCCATGGCGCGGGCAATCGCCACCCGTCGGCGCTGCCCGCCGGACAGCTCTGAGGGCATCCGGTCCCCGAAGGCCGCAAGACCCACGAAGCCCAGCACCTCCTGCGCGCGGGCCTCGGCGTCGGCCAGCGGCAGATTGCCCTCTTCAATCAGCTTGTAGCCCACGTTCTCAGAGACGGTGAGCGAGTCGAACAGGGCCCCCTCCTGGAACACCATGCCGAGGTCGGCGCGCACGCGCATCATGTCCAGTTCCGACATGGTGTCCACGCGCTCGCCGTTCACCCAGATGCGGCCAGAGTCGGGCTTGAGCAAGCCGAGGATGAGCTTGAGCGTGGTCGATTTGCCCGAGCCGCTGGCGCCCAGCAGGATCTTCGTGTGCCCGGCATTCACGGTGAAGCTGATCTCGTTCAGGATCACCTTGTCGTCAAAGGCCAGCGAAACCTTGTCGAAGACGATGACCGGCTCGTCGGTCTGGCCCGTCGCGGGCGTCGGCGCGGAAAGCGTGCTGGTCGCGGACATCAGTAGATGAGCGAAAAGAGAAGCCGGGTCACGAAGAAGTCGACGGCGATCACCATCACCGAGGCCGCCACCACCGTGTTCGTCGTCGCACGGCCCACGCCCTGCGTGCCGCCCTGGGTCCGCAGGCCCACGTGGCACCCGATGGTCACGATGACGAAGCCGAGAATGAACGGCTTGATGAGGCCCATCCAGGCGTCCTGGATGTAGAGCCCCTCGACAATGGAGCTCCAGTAGAGGCTGGAGGCCACCCGGAGCTGGTAGACGGCAATCAGCCAGCCACCCACGATACCCACGGCATCGGCAATCACGGTCAGCACGGGTGCCATGAAGAACCCGGCGAGCATCCGGGGCACCACGAGCTTCCGGATGGGGTCGGTGCCCAGCGCACGCAGGGCATAGATCTGATCGGTCACGACCATCGAGCCCAACTCGGCCGCAATGCCAGACCCGACACGCCCCGCCAGCATCAGACCGGTCAGCACCGGTCCCAGCTCCTTGATCATCGACGCGCTGATGAGGCGGCCGACAAACGGCCGCGCCCCGAACTGGTCCAGGGTCATGCCGCTCTGCAGCGCGAGCACGGCACCGGTGAAGAAGCCGGTCAGCAGCACCACCGTCAGCGAGCCCAGCCCGATGGCCTCGAACTGCTCCACCACATCGTGCCAGTAGAACGGTCGGCTGGTCGCACCGCGTACGGCCGCGCCACAGAGGCGGATGTAATCCTGCACCTCGAGAAGCGCGCGTTTGACGGGTGTGGAAAGCAGGTTCAGCATGCGGTTACCGGCCGGCAGTGTCGTCGCCGAGGCCCAGTTCCTGAGCCTTCAGCACCCTCAGATTGTCGCGGATCGCCGCGGCGCGTTCGAAGTCCAGATTGGCGGCGGCCGCCTTCATCTCGGCCTCCAGTTCCACAATCCTGGCATCGCGCTCGGCCTGGGTGCGGAACGTCTCCGCGCCCACCGGCGCCAGCGCCACGCCGCTCCCGTAGTCGCGTTCATAGACGCTGGACATCACGTCATCGATGCTGCGGACGACCGACTCCGGCGTAATCCCGTGCGTTTCATTGTAGGCGAGCTGGAGGGCCCGGCGCCGCTCCGTTTCGCCGATGGCATGACGCATCGAATCGGTCACCGTGTCGGCATACATGATCACCCGTCCCCCGACATGCCTGGCCGCACGGCCCGAGGTCTGGATGAGCGCGCCCGCCGACCGGAGGAATCCCTCCTTGTCGGCGTCCAGGATCGCCACCAGGGAGACCTCGGGGAGGTCCAGCCCCTCCCGGAGGAGGTTGATGCCAACCAGGACGTCGAAGATGCCCCTCCGGAGGTCCCTGAGAATTTCGACCCGTTCCAGCGTATCGATATCCGAGTGCAGGTACCGGACCTTCACCCCGAGTTCCTGGTAATAGGCGGTCAGGTCTTCGGCCATCTTCTTGGTGAGCGTGGTCACCAGGACCCGCTCCCGCCTGGCCGACCGGATCCGGACCTCGGCCAACAGGTCGTCGATCTGGCCCTTGACCGGCCGCACCTCGATCGGTGGGTCCATCAAGCCGGTCGGCCGGATGACCTGCTCCACGACGACGCCGCCAGACTTCTGCAGCTCGTAGGGACCGGGGGTCGCCGAGACGTACACCACCTGTTTCGCGCGTGCCTCCCACTCCGGGAAATTGAGCGGACGGTTGTCCATCGCCGACGGCAGCCGGAAGCCGAAGTTGACCAGCACTTCCTTGCGTGAGCGGTCGCCGCCGTACATGCCCCGGATTTGCGGAATAGTCTGGTGACTCTCGTCGATGACGACCAGGGCGTCGGCCGGGAGATAGTCCAGCAGGGTGGGTGGCGGCTCGCCAGGCTTGCGCCCGGTCAGGTACCGGGCATAGTTCTCGATGCCATGGCAGTAGCCGATCTCCCGAATCATCTCGAGGTCGAACATGGTCCGCTGGTGCAGGCGCTGCGCTTCCAGGAGCCGGCCTTCCCGCTCCAGGTCGCCGCGACGCTCCTCGAGCTCGGCCTTGATGGTCTCGGCCGCCTCCTTGGTCCGATCCCGCGAGGTCACGAAGTGCGACTTCGGGAACACGGCCGTCCGGTCGTGCCGCGCCAGGACCTTGCCGGTCAGCGGGTCGAAGACGCTCAGTTCGTCGATCTCGTCCCCGAAGAGCCCGATACGCAGTCCGGTCTCCTCATAGGAGGGGTAGACCTCCACGATGTCGCCGCGCACGCGAAAGGTGCCCCGGCCGAACTCCACATCGTTCCGTTCGTACTGAATCTCGACCAGCTTGCGGAGAATCTGGTCGCGGTCGATGCGCTGGCCCACTTCGAGCGGCAGCAGCATGCCGTAGTACGCCTCCGGCGAACCGAGACCATAGATGCACGAGACGCTCGAGACGATGACCACATCACGGCGTTCGAACAGCGACCGTGTGGCCGAGAGCCGCATCCGGTCGATCTCGTCGTTGATCGTCGCTTCCTTCTCGATGTACGAGTCGCTGGAGGGGACGTACGCCTCGGGCTGGTAATAGTCGTAGTAGCTGACGAAGTACTCGACGGCGTTGTACGGAAAGAAGCGCTTGAACTCCTGATAGAGCTGTGCGGCCAGGGTCTTGTTGTGGGCCATCACCAGCGTCGGACGGTTCACGGCTTCAATGACCGACGCCATCGTGAAGGTCTTCCCGGAACCGGTCACCCCCAGGAGCACCTGATGCCGGTCCCCACGCTCCAACCCCTCGGTCAGCTCGCGTACAGCCCGAACCTGGTCGCCTTTGGGCCGAAAGTCGCTGACGAGCGTGAAGCGGTCGTGAACAGAGGCCATCTGGTAGGTGTGGAATCGGGACGCCAGTCCCAACTGGGCATCGTACCACAGCACTGTTCCTCCCTCCGCCGCCCGTCTGCACGTATACTGGTTCCAGGCGCCATCGGGCCTCTGTTCCCGTGGCGCCGCACACTTTCATGCGGTGTCTCGCCGTTTGCCAGGACGAACTGCTCATCCGGATGCTGGACGAAGTCCCGCTCCCCGGATTCGAGGTCGAGTTCCTCGTCGAAAGCCGCCCCCTCGCGCGCCGGCTGCACGATGCGGGCATCAACGTCACGCAGGCTGATCCCAAGCGCACCGACAGCTATCTCAAGGCCGACCTCTCGCCCGGCACCTGCGTCATCGTCGAGGACCGGGGACGGCGCTCGGGGCTCGTCAAGGTGCTCGAGGCCATCGGGGACGCTGGTGGCACGCTGGTCTACGTGCTGGGGGTCGGTGCGGCCTGCACGCAGGCCCGCCAGGACGAGCTCAAGGCCCGCTTCCCCGAACTGCACTACCTCTCCATGGCCGACCTGTTCGGGTCTGCCCTTCGGGAAGAATTCAGCCGGTCGTTCTCACGCCTGAAGGTCCAGCAGTACCAGCGCTACTTTGCCGACGCTGGCAAGGTGCTGATTCTGCTGCACCACGACCCGGACCCCGATGCCATGGCCAGCGGCCTGGCACTCCGCACGCTGCTCCGCCGCACGCGCCAGACCGCCATCATCGGCGCCCTGCGCGGGGTGACCCGGCCCGAGAATCTGCGGATGCAGAATCTGCTCGACATCCACGTCGAGATCATCGACCCGACGGCCCTGGGCGACTATGAGCGCATCGCGCTGGTGGACGTCCAGCCCCACTACTTCGGCGGGCTGATTGACCATGTCGACCTGGTGATCGACCATCACCCGGAACAGAGCGGCTATAACTCCGTGTTCAAGGACATCCGCTCGGACTACGGCTCCACCTGCACCATCCTCACCGAGCACCTCCGGGCGGTGGACGCGAACATCTCGGAACGGACAGCGACGGCGATGCTCTATGCCATCAAGTCCGACACCCTCTTCTTCAACCGGCAGGCCAACCGGGTCGACATCGACGCGTTCTCGTATCTCTACCCGCTGGCTGATGCGGCCATGATCAAGAAGATGGAGGGCGCCGAAATCACGACGGAGCGCCTGGACTTCATCGTGCGCGCGCGTCAGGGCGGGCATCTCTCCGAGCAGGTGTTCTGCTCGTTCCTCGGCACGACGCCTCGCGAGGACTTCATCCCCTACCTCGCCGACTTCTACCTGCAGCTCGAGCATGTGAAGTGGACCATCGTCGCGGGCATCGTCGGCGACAACCTGGTGATCTCGGTCCGCAACATCGGGTACCTGCGGAACGCCGGCGAGTTTGTCCGGCGCTACTTTGGCGACATCGGGAGTGCAGGCGGGCACCGGGCCATGGCCAAGGCGGTGGTGCCACTCGCTGCCTTCCGCACCAAGTACGGCAACCTCAGGGCCGAGGAAACGACAGACCGGCTGCACGACCTCATGCACCACTTCCTGCACGACGGCCAGCAGGACCGCAAGCTCGTCCTCAAATAGCACGCCACCACGTCGGCAGGTGCCAGCGGTCTACCCCAGCGCCTGCACCAGATCCGCGATGATGTCCTCGGGATTCTCGAGGCCGATCGACAGGCGCATCATGCCGCGCGAGATGCCGGCCGCGGCCAGTTGCTCGTCCGTGTGTCCCCACTGCGAGGTGAGCACCGGCAGGCTACAGAGGCTTTCGACGCCGCCAAGGCTGGCCGCGCGTGCCACCAGCTTCAGGTTGTCGAACGTCCGCATGGCTGCGGCCTGTCCCCCGGCGACGTCCAGACACACCATGCCGCCAAAGCCGGACATCTGCTGCGAGGCCAGTGTGTGGTCCGGATGGGACGGGAGCCCCGGATAGTAGACCCGTGTGACGCGCGGATGCCCCTCGAGCGCCTGCGCCACGGCCATGGCGTTGGCATTGTGGCGGGCCATGCGCACCGGCAGCGTCTTGAGCCCGCGCATCAGCGCGTAGGCCGGCTGCGGATCGAGAATGCCGCCCAGCTTCCGCCGCGCCGCCTCGATGGGCGCAAGCAGGTCACGCCCGGCGGTCACCACTCCCGCCGTCACGTCGCTGTGCCCGTTCAGATACTTGCTGGCACTCTGCATCGACACATCGACGCCGAGCTGCAGCGGCTGCTGGTTGACCGGGCTGGCAAACGTATTGTCAATCACGCTCACCACGCCGCGTGCCCGGCATGCGGCGGCGATCCGACGGATATCCACGCAGCGCAGCGTGGGGTTGATGGGGCTCTCGAACCAGAACAGCCGGGTCCGCTCGCCTATCACGCGCTCGGGCTCGCGCAGGTCGTCCAGGCTGACGAAGCGGGTGGTGATGCCGAACTTCGGCAGGAAGTCTTCCAGCAGATGGAAGGTCCCGCCATACACCGCGGCACCACAGACCACCTCGTCACCGGCCCGCAGGAGGCCGAGCAGCAGCGTGGAGGTGGCGGCCATCCCCGAACCGAAGAGCAGCGCACCGTCGGCAGCGTCGGCCTCCGCCACCTTGGCCTCGGCCGCGACCACTGTGGGATTGCCATACCGCGTATAGAGGAACTGGTCGCCCTCGCCCGCGTTGTAGCGCTCGACCGCGGCCGCGCTCTCGAAGACGAACGTCGTCGTCTCGTAGATAGGCGTGGTCAGGGCCTGCGAGCCGCCCTCACCCCCATGAATCAGACGTGTCTCGAACCCCTTCGCCATAGGTCTCTCCGTTCGACGTCGCCAGATGCTCGCCGCTAGCTCCCACCACCGGATCAATGAACTGGCGTCGCGCGTCCTCGTACCCCGCCGTCAGCAGCTCGGCCGGCTCGGCCCAGCGGTGCGACCCCGGATCCCAGACGCCGCGCATGTCGAATGGCCCGAGCGGATTGTGCACCGGGCGCACCGCATGCACGGTCGCAAACAACCGCCGCGCCACAGGCTCGGCATCCGCGAAGGTCGCCGCCTCACCGGCCACCACGGCATCTCCCAGCCGCCCGGCAATTGACACATCGGCTGGCGCAAGGCGATGCGGCCCCTGGACCGGAGGCACGGCACTCACCATCACCACCTGCTCCACACCGGACGCCTTCAATTCAGTCAGCAGGCGCAGCAGCGCACCCGGCCTGTCGCACAGTCGATGGGCCTCGCCCTTCCAGAAGCTGTCCGGCGCAAAGCGCACCAGGAGCGGGTCTGCGCCAATGCCCGGGGTCAGTCCCGCACCAATCAGGTCCAGCAGGCGGTCGGCGCCCCCCGCAGCCAGATCGATCGCGTCACCCTGCCGCTCGCGCCCCGGGTGCGACGCAAAGAACGCCCCGCGATACGGCTCACGTAACAGAGCGCCCACGACGTCCTGACGCGCATCCAGGTCTGTCGCCACCACGAGCAGTTCGCGCACGCCTGGCTGGCCCAGACTCTCCGACAGGACCTCGCCGTACCGTCGTCCGACCAGCGCCGGTTCGGGCACTTTCGGGTCGTCGGCGCCTCGAATGAGCTGCCAGAGCAGATCCGCGAAGCGGCGTCGCACCGGCGCAGCCGCCAGGGGGGCACCCGCCAGTTCCCACCACCACCGCACCCGGCCCTCGCGCCTGACCGGGGCGCGGCGCCCGGCCAGCAGCGCGCCAGCCAGCAGCGAGAGTGCGATGCCCGCGCCGGCAAACATGCCGGCCCGCGGAATGATGGTGGGCAGGTTCTCCCCGGAGAAGAGCGTGGCGAGCAACGCGCCATAGGCCGACACGAGCCAGGCCCCCATCGACAATCCCAGCATGCTGAGGCCGAACCCGACGGGATAAATCACCAGGCCGGCAAGCAGGAACAGGAGCGGTGAGGCCACCACGGCCGCAAGCGCGACGGTGAACCAGCCCGCCACGACCAGGGCCGGATGCCACCGATAGAACCGGTCGGTGCCCGTACCGCGCCACAGGCCTTTGTCGTCCCACAGCATGGAGCCGCCATCGATGGCAGCCAGCGCTGCCGTGCCGGCGCCGATGCCATGCCCCGCCACCACGTCGATGCGGATCCCGGCCTCGCGGCAGGCGCGCAGCACGCCCGCGTGGTAGGCGCCATGGACGCCAGTGCCGCACAGGACAAGCGCGGTGCGGCGGTCGGGCGAGTAGTCCACGTGTGGCTACTCGTCGTAGATGGTGATGAGCTTGGTGATTTCGAAGGAGCGCGTGCCGCCGGGCGTGGTGACCTCGATCTCGTCGCCCACTTCCTTGTTCAGAATGGCACGGCCAATCGGCGACGCCGTGGAGATGAGCCCCTTCTCGGCATCGGCTTCTTCCGGCATGACGAGTGTGTAGACCACGTCTCCACCAGGCCCGGTGAGGTGCACGGTGGACCCGAACCCGGCTTTGCCACGCGGGATGCGGTCCAGATTCATCAGCGCAATCTCACTGACGCGGCGCTTCAGCATCGCAATGCGCGCATTGACGATGTCCTGCCGCTCCTTCGCGGACTTGTACTCCGCGTTCTCGCGCAGGTCACCCAACTCGCGGGCGCGCTGGATTTCCTTCGGGAGCTCGACATGAAGCTCCCGCTCGAGCGCCGCAATCTCGTCCGTGAATCGCTTGAGGACCCGTTCCTTCATACCGTGAGCGGAATCTTAGCACGTGCTATGCTCCAGCCATCGCGATGCGCACGGTCTCGAGTCGCCAGAATCCCCTCGTGCGCGGGTTCCGCGAAGCCGCCTCGCACCCGGGCGCCGAAGGCCTGGTCCTGCTGGACGGCCTGCACCTGGTCCGCGACGCCCGCGAGGCAGGCCTCCCTCTCCACACCGTCGCGGTCTCCACCCACGCCCTGACGCACTCTCACGAGACGGCCAGCCTGGTGGATGCCCTCGATGCCGATGGCGTCGACGTGGTTGAAGTCAGCGACGCCGTCATGTCGGCCATCAGTCCGGTCCGCACGCCCTCAGGTCTGACGGCCCTCGCGTCCCGGGAAACAGCCGACCTTGATGACCTGGCCGATGTCTCCACCCCGCTGGTGGTAGCGGCCATCGACGTGCAGGACCCGGGAAACCTGGGCGCGCTGATCCGCGCAGCGGAGGCCGGCGGCGCCACGGGCGTTATCGTGTGTGGAGCATCCGCGCATCCGCTGGCCTGGAAGACGCTTCGCGGCAGCATGGGCAGCGCCTTGCGCCTGCCCCTGGCCATCGCGCCCGACATCGATGCCGTACTGACCTTCGCCGCCACCCACGGCCTGACGTCGGTGGCCACTACCGCGCGCGACGGCCGTGCGCCGACGGACATGGCGCTCACCCGCCCCACCCTGTTCCTGCTCGGGGCAGAGGGCGGAGGCCTGACCGATGCGGTGGTCGCGGCGTGCGATGCCCGGGTCACCATCCCCATGCAGCCCCCGGTGGAGTCGCTCAACGTGGCGGTCGCGGCAGCGCTGCTGGTCTACGAGGCGCGGCGTCAGCGGATTGCCGGCCGACCTGGCGCGCGATGACCGACGGACTGTTCGACGACGGACCGCTCGTCGCCGCGTCAGACGCTGGGACGCCCCTGGCCGAGCGCATGCGTCCCCGCACGCTTGATGAGATGGTGGGCCAGGACGGCATACTGGCTCCCGGCACGCCGCTGCGCCTGGCCATCGAGCGGGACCGGCTGCAGTCCATCATCCTGTGGGGGCCACCGGGCACAGGCAAGACCACCCTGGCCCGCCTCATCGCCGAGTTGACCAAAGCGCGCTTCGTCCCCTTCAGTGCCGTGCTGTCCGGCATCAAGGAAATCAAGGACGTCATGGCGTCGGCCGAGCAGCGGAGGCGCAGCAGCGGCGCACGCACCATCGTCTTTGTCGACGAGATTCACCGCTTCAACAAAGCCCAGCAGGACGCGTTCCTGCCGCGGGTCGAAGCGGGAGACATCGTGCTCATCGGTGCCACCACGGAGAACCCGTCGTTTGAAGTCAATGCGGCACTGCTGTCCCGCTCGAAGGTCTTTGTCCTCAGGCCCCTGGACGAGCCGGAGATCGTGAGCCTGCTGCGTCGGGCCGTGGCCGACCGCGAGCGCGGACTCGGCGCCGAGAACCTCCAGGTGTCTGATGCCGCCTATATCGCGATGGCCCGCTACGCCAACGGCGATGCCAGGAGCGCGCTGAACCTCCTGGACTTCTCCGCCGCCACCGCGCCAGGGGCCCCCGCGACCTGCACACGCCTCGTCGACCTGCCGCAACTGGACCACGCCATCCAGCGCCGGGCGCTTCTGTACGACAAGGGCGGCGAGCAGCATTACAACCTCATCTCGGCGCTGCACAAGTCGATGCGCAACAGCGACCCGGACGCGGCCATCTACTGGGTGGCGCGCATGGTCGAGGCCGGAGAGGACGCGCTCTACATCGCCCGCCGACTGGTCCGCTTTGCGTCCGAGGACATCGGCAACGCCGATCCGCAGGCGCTGGTCGTCGCCATGGCAGCCAAGGACGCGGTCCATTTCCTCGGCATGCCCGAAGGCAACACGGCGCTCGCCCAGGCGGCGATCTACCTGTCCTCGGCCCCGAAGAGCAACGCCGTGTACGTGGCGTACGGAGACGCTGCACGCGACGCGCAGGAACAGACGGCCGAAGCCGTGCCTCTACACCTGCGCAACGCGCCCACGAAGCTGATGCAGTCGCTGGACTATGGGAAGGACTACCAGTACGCCCACGACACGCGTGAGGGCGTGACAGACATGACCTGTCTGCCACCGACGCTGGCCCACCGGACCTACTATCGCCCGACCGACCGCGGATTCGAGAAGGAACTGAAGCGGCGCCTTGACGGCTGGAAGGCCATCAAGGCGCGCAGAGCCGCGCCCGGGGGCGGCTCGTAAAACACTACGGAACCGGCGTCGTGAGCGGCTTGCCCTTTTCGACGATGTAGTTGGCCAGCACCTTGCCGGCAGACCCGGCGATGGCGTTGTGCACTTTGCCGGCTGGAACCAGGAAGACGTCCCCGGCGTGCAGCACGCGCGTCGGCTCGCCCTCCACCTCCAGCTTCACCTCTCCCTCGAGCACGTAGCTCACTTCCTCGCCTGGATGCGTGTGCCGACCCGTCGAGGCGCCCGCGCCGGTGAACTCGGCTCGCGCCATCACCACCTCTCGGCCTGGCGCGGAGAGGTCGCCCTTTTGCAGGACGACGCGATTCAGCTGCGGCGCCTGCGCGCTCAGCGACACCAGGGCGAGGGCCAGGCCCACCGCCGACAACACGCTCACTCGACCGACTGTCTGGCTCATCTCGTCCTCCGGGACGCAAGGTAGGGGCCCATCCACCCGAGCCCGTCTTCCGTCCGACCGATGGGATTGTATTCGCAACCAATCCGCCCCTGATAGTTCGCCGTGGCCAACGCGGCCAGCAGCGCTTCGAAATCGATGGCACCCGTGCCCGGCTCATGGCGGCCCGGCGCATCGGCTATCTGCACATGCCGGACCAATCCTCCGTACCGCGCGAGCAAGGCCACCGGGTCCTGCTGCATCCGCACCACGTGATAGATATCGAGTTGCAGTGACACGCCGTCCAGTCCGGCACCGTGTCGAATCTGCATGACGTCAGCCACAGTGGCCAGCAGGAAGCCCGGCACATCCTGCGTGTTGATGGGCTCGACCAGCAGCGTCAACCCCGCCTCGGCCGCCTGCCTGGCTGCGACGCGCAGGTTCCGTCCCAGGGTTGCGAGGGCCGTCGCGCGGTCGACACCCTCCGGCGGAATGCCGGCCAGGCAGTTGAGCAACGGACACCCGAGGGCGGTCGCATAGCGGATGGCCTCGGTCAGCCCCGCTTCGAACTCGGTGACCCGGTCCGGATGACACGCGATGCCCCGTTCTCCGGTCGCCCAGTCTCCGGCCGGCAGGTTGTGGAGGGCCAGGCTCAGGTTGTGCCGCTGCAACTGTTCGCGAATGGACTCGACCGGCCAGGCATACGGAAACTGCACCTCGACCGCCGTGAATCCGGCACTCGCCGCGGCACCGAAGCGCTCGAGGAAGGGCCGCTCGGTGAACAACAGGCTGAGGTTGGCAGCCAGTTCGGGGGTGTCAGCCACGCTGGAAGCTCTTCTCCACTTCCCGCCGGGTCAGTCGCAGCATGACCGGCCGGCCATGCGGGCACACCGTGGAATAGGCGGTGGCACGCAGCTCATCAAGAATGTGCACCATCTTCTCCAGCGTCAGCGGATAGTTCGCCTTCACGGCGGCGTGGCAGGACATGGTGGCCGCAATGCCACGCAGCGCCTCCTCCACACGGCTGCCGCGGTCCAGGCCTTCAAGGTCGTCGGCCAGTGCCCGCAGGGCAGCATCACAGTCCTCCATCGGCAGCAGTGCAGGTCTGGCGGCGACCTTCACCACGCCGGCACCAAACGCCTCGACGTCGAAGCCGAGTCGCTCAAGGTCACTCGCATGGGTCACCAGCGCCTGCACGCCAGCGGCAGACAGCTCCAGCAGCAGAGGCTCCAGCAGCCGCTGGCTCTCCAGGCGCCCCGTGGTGAGGCGCTCGAGGATCCGCTCGAAGAGCACGCGCTCGTGGGCGACATGCTGGTCAATGATGGCGATGCCCTCGGCGTCGACCGCGATGATGAACGTGTCCCGGAACTGGCCCAGGGGCATCAGGGCTGCCGACGCGGCCCCGGGTACGGGGGCTGGCACGGCACCCGCAGGCACTGTCCAGGCCGTGTCGGACTCCGACCGGTCCCGGGCGAACGACGGCAACGGCCAGGGGCCACCTGTCTGTGTCGTGCCGTGACTCGCCGCAGGGGTCAGTCCCAATCCCGCCTGGCCGAACCCCTGTCCGCCGCTCCATCGACTGGGAAACACCCCGGCATAGGCTCCCGGCAGCGGGATGGTCGCCGGCAACCCCGGAACCACCACGCCCTGCGGAGTGAAGGACACGTGGGGCGCCGGGCTCACGCCCAGGGTCTGGCCCAGTGCGCGACGCACCACCTCGTGCACATGGGACTGTTCGCGAAACCGCACTTCCGCCTTGGTCGGATGCACGTTCACATCGAGGGCATCGGCGGGCATCTCGATGAAGAGATGCACCTCCGGACTCCGCTCCTTGATGGTGGCGGCCGAATAGGCCTCGATGATGGCGTGGGCGATGGTGCGGTCCTTCACCATCCGCCGGTTCACGAACACGTGTTGCGGACCACGTGTCGGTCCCTGTTCGGCCAGAGCCGCCACATACCCGAAGACCGTCACTTCGCCCTCGCGCCGGACCTCCACCAGGTCTGGCCGCTCGCCGTAAATCTGATACAGCCGTTCGCGAAGCGTTCCCACCGGCGGACACTGCAGCACGCGCCGGCCGCCGCTCATGAGGGTGAAACCGACTTCTGGATAGCAGAGGGCCAGTTGCGTGACCAGGCGCGACACCTGCGCCGACTCCGCACCGTCGGACTTGAGGAACTTCCGACGCGCCGGCAGGTTGTAGAAGAGGTCGGCCACCTCGATGGAGGTGCCCTCCGGCATGCCAGCCTCGCCGAGCGAGAGCACGCTCCCTCCGGCAATCCGGAGTTCAGTGCCGGCCGCGGCGCCACGGGCCCGCGAGCGCAGCGTGAAGTGCGAGACCGACGCGATGCTTGGCAGCGCCTCCCCACGGAATCCCAGCGTGAGGATGTGCCCCAGGTCCTCGGCGCGACGGATCTTGCTCGTCGCATGCCGCTCCACGGCCATCCTGGTGTCGTCGGGGCTCATCCCCTCGCCGTCATCCTCCACGCGCACCAGCTTCTTGCCGCCGAGCTCCGTGGTGATGACGACTCGTCGAGCACCCGCGTCCAGCGAGTTCTCGACCAGTTCCTTGATGACCGAGGCGGGCCGTTCGACCACCTCGCCAGCGGCGATCTGATTCGCCAGCTCGGGGGAGAGTTGAACGATACGGCCCACGGACCTCGGCCTCCTGTAGGGTCTACTTGCCGCTCAGCGCGGCCTGTGCGGCGGCCAGACGCGCCACCGGCACACGGAACGGTGAGCAGCTCACATAGTCCAGCCCGGCCTTGTGGAAAAAGGCCACTGACGCCGGGTCACCACCGTGTTCGCCACAGATGCCCAGCTTCAGGTTCGGACGGGTGCTCCGCCCCTTGGCCACAGCCATCTCCACCAGCTGGCCCACGCCACGCTGGTCGATGGTGGCAAAGGGGTTCTTCGCCATGATCTCGAGCTCGGCATAGACCGGCAGGAACGACCCGGAATCGTCTCGCGACATCCCGAGCGCGGTCTGCGTCAGGTCGTTGGTCCCGAAGCTGAAGAACTCGGCCGTCTGCGCCACCTCGTCTGCCGTCAAGGCGCCACGGGGCACCTCGATCATCGTGCCGACCAGGTAGTTCAGCTTCACCTTCTGCTCGGCCTGCACCTGTCGCGCCACGTCGTGGACGATGGCAATCTGGAGGTCCAGCTCCTTCTTGAAACCGACCAGCGGAATCATGATCTCCGGACGGACCTTGATGCCTTCCTTCTGTACGAGCGCCGCCGCTTCAAACACGGCTCTGGCCTGCATGGCCGAGATCTCGGGATGCCCGATGCCAAGGCGGCACCCACGGAACCCGAGCATCGGATTGAATTCGTGCAATTGCTCCACACGCTGGTGGACGCGCTCGGCCGGCACACCGAGCTTCTTCGCCAGCTCGGCCTGCTGCGCGGCGGTCTGCGGCAGGAACTCGTGCAACGGCGGATCGAGGAACCGGATGGTGCCCGGATACCCCTTGAGGGCGCGGAAGATGCCGGCAAAGTCGTCGCGCTGGTAGGGCAGCAGCTTCGCCAGCGCCTTCTGCCGCTCCTCGAGTGACTCGGCGAGAATCATCTCGCGCATCGCATCGATGCGATCTCCCTCGAAGAACATGTGCTCGGTCCGGCAGAGGCCGATACCGACGGCACCGAAGGCAATGGCGTTGGCCGTCTGCTCCGGCGTGTCGGCATTGGTGCGCACCGAGAGCCGCGTGGCCTGTCCACACCACTTCATCAACTGCTGGAAGCTCTTGAACTTCTCGGTCGCCTGCGCCTCGGCATCCCCGTCGATGAGGCCGGCCACGATTTCCGAGGGCGCCGTCTTCAGCCGGCCGGCGTAGACCTTGCCAGCCGTGCCGTCAATCGACATCCACTCACCTTCCGCAAAGGTGCGGCCGGCCACGGTCACCGTCCGCTTCGCGTAGTCCACCTCCACCGCCGCCGCGCCACACACGCAGACCTTGCCCATCTGCCGAGCCACGAGCGCCGCGTGCGACGACACCCCGCCGCGCGCGGTTAGGATGCCTTCGGCCGCAATCATGCCCCGCAGGTCTTCGGGCGAGGTCTCGATGCGGACCAGCAGGACCTGCTCGCCTTTCTCAGCGGCGACGACTGCACGGTCAGCATTGAGATAGACCTGACCCGATGCGGCACCCGGCCCGGCAGGGAGGCCGGTTGCGATGGGCGTGGTCTTCTTCAACTCGGCCACGTCGAAGACCGGCGCGAGTAACTGGTCGAGCTGGTCGGCCGGATTGCGCTGAATCGCGGTCTTCCAGTCGATGAGCTTCTCCCTGACCATGTCCATCGAGAACTTGAGCGCGGCCATCGCGGTGCGCTTGCCGTTGCGCGTCTGGAGCATGTAGACCACGCGGTCT
>JAKFYA010000285.1 GCA_021731095.1 Acidobacteriota bacterium
CACGGCAGCCCGGCGATGCGCCGCCGTGTCAGCCCACCCGCGGCCGGCCGCCGTCGCGATGGCGACAGCCGCACGCACATCCGCCTCGGTCGCCAGCGGCACGCTGCCGCACGGCTCGCCCGTGAACTTGTCGAAGACCGTCAGGGTGGACATCGGCGCCTAGTCCTCGTCGCCGGACGGGCCGACGTCCGGACCGGCGCCAGAGCCGCCCACCCCCATCTGGCCGCTCCACCGCTCTGTGGCCGGGTGGTCGATGTCGAGCGAGTCGAGCACGCGGGCCACCGTGTGGTTGACGAGGTCGTCGACGGTCTTTGGCAACTGGTAGAAGGCCGGAACCGGCGGCAGGATCACCGCCCCCATCCGCGCCAGCGACAGCATGTTCTCAAGATGAAGCGGACTGAGCGGGGCCTCGCGCACCAGCAGCACCAGGGGGCGACGCTCCTTGAGCGTCACGTCGGCGGCCCGGTGAATCAGGCCGTCGCCATACCCGTGGGCAATCGCCGCCAGCGTCCGCGCGCTGCACGGCGCCACCACCATGCCCTGGTGGCGGAAGGACCCGCTGGAGATGGACGCGCCCATATCACCTACCGCATGGACCCGCGTGGCCAGGGCCTCGACCTCGGCACGCGAATAGCGCGTCTCATGCAACAGCGTGCGGACGCCCCACCGACTGAGCACCAGATCCGTCTCGACACCGACCTCGCGCAGCCGCTCCAGCAGCCGCACGCCGTAAATGACGCCGGTGGCGCCGGTGATTCCGACAACAATCCGCTTGGCCTGCATCCCCTAACTCTACGGCAGAGGCGGGCTGATCGGGGTGCCGGGCCCACCGGCAGCGCCGGGCCGGGCCGGGCAGCACACGAGGCTCGTTCTGACCTACACTGTTGGGATACGCGCAGCCTCAGGCGCGTGGAATCAGCCCATGCATCTCACCGTAGTCGCCCACGTCGAAGACAACCCCGGCGTCCTGGAACGCATCGCGTCCCAGTTCCGCCGGCGCTCGTTCAACATCGTGTCCGTCAGCGCTGGCCACAACGCCCCTGGCATTTCGTGCATTACGGTGGTGGTGGACAGTGACAAGCGGAAGGTCGATCGCGTCATTGCCAGCATCAGCAAGCTCGTCAACGTCCTGCAGGTGCAGGAACTGGGCGACCGGAGCGCCGTCGCGCGCGACATGATGCTGGTGAAGGTGGCGTCGGCTGGTGGCGGTGGGGCCATTCTTCGCCGTCTGATCGAGGCCGGTCAGGGCCGGGCCATCGATGCCGGCGAAAAGACCACGAGCGTGGAGATTACCGGCACGACCGCAGAGCTCGACGACATCATTCGCGAGCTGGAAACCCACGGCATCATCGAGATGGTGCGCACCGGCGCGATTGCCCTGGCCCAGGGCGACGAGACTCTCAAGACCTAACCGCGGGCCCGCCCGCCGTACGGAGTACTTTCATGGCCCGCATGTACCACGATTCGGACGCTGACCTCTCGCTGATCCAGGCAAAGAAGGTCGGCATCATCGGCTACGGCTCGCAGGGGCACGCCCACGCGCTGAACCTCAAGGACAGCGGCGTCGAGGTGCGCGTCGGCCTGCCGGCCACCAGCAAGTCGGTCGCCAAGGCGCAGGCCGCCGGCCTGACCGTCGGGACCATTCCCGAGGTGGCCGCCTGGGCGGACGTGCTGATGATCCTGATTCCGGATGTCCGTCAGGCGGACGTCTACGAGCACGACATCAAGCCGCACCTCAGCCAGGGCAAGATGCTGATGTTCGCCCACGGCTTCAACATCCGCTTCAAGTGCATCACCCCGCCCGCGGACGTGGACGTCACGATGATTGCCCCCAAGGGGCCGGGCCACCGCGTGCGCGAGGTCTTCAGGGAAGGCGGCGGCATTCCGGGTCTGCTCGCCGTCGAGCAGGATGCGACGGGACAGGCGAAGGCGCTCTCGCTGTCCTATGCCAAGGGCATCGGGGCCACCCGTGCAGGGGTCATCGAGACCACGTTCGCGGAAGAGACCGAAACGGACCTCTTCGGTGAACAGGCCGTGCTCTGCGGCGGCGTCAGCGAGCTGGTGAAGGCCGGCTTCAAGACCCTGATCGATGCCGGCTATCAGCCCGAGATCGCGTACTTCGAGTGCATGCACGAGCTGAAGCTCATCGTGGACCTGATGTACCGCGGCGGCCTGAACTACATGCGCTACTCGGTGAGCGACACGGCCGAGAACGGCGACTACACCACCGGCAAGCGCATCATCACCGACGCCACGCGCGCCGAGATGAAGCAGGTGCTCGCCGACATCGTCTCCGGCAAGTGGGCCGATGAGTGGATTGCCGAGAACAAGCAGGGCCGTCCGCACTTCATCGCCACCCGTCTGGCCGAGCAGAAGCAGCCGCTTGAGAAGGTGGGCGCCGAGCTGCGCGGCATGATGCCCTTCCTCGACCCGGTCACCGTGACCCCGGACGAGCAGGTGTAATGGCGGACGAGACGGCCGGCGGCGCCGACCAGCTGGCGCGCCTGCGGGCAGAGCTGGACGGCATCGATTCACGCATCGTGTCGACTCTCGCCGACCGCCTTCGTGTCATCGCGGCTGTGGCGGCGCTGAAGCAGGCCACGTCGGGACAGCTTCGGGACCACGCGCGCGAACAGGCGATGCTGGATCGGCTGGCCGCCGAGGCGGGCGCGCTCGGCCTCGACCCGCACTTCGTCACGCGCCTCTTCCGGGAAATCATCGAGTTCTCGGTGCGGCGCCAGCAGGACCACCTCCTGGGCCGCGAGCAGAGCGCAGACCGCCCCCTCATCGTCGCGTATGCCGGCACCGAGGGCGCCTGGGGACACCTGGCGGCCCAGCGCCACTTCGGCTCGCGTGGCGCGGGCGTCGAGTACCGCGCCTACCCGACGTTCCGCGAGGCGATGGAGGCGGTGAAGAGCGGCGCCGCCAACTTCGGGATGATCCCGATCGAAAACTCCACGGCCGGCCCCGTCTACGAGAACTACGACCTGCTGGCACAGATGGATCTGGCGCTGGTCGGTGAAGAGATTCAACCGGTCGACAACTGCCTGATGGCCATCGGTGATGTGCCGGTGGACAGCATCCGGCGCATCCTCACCCACCCGAACCCGATTGCCCAGTGCTCCCAGTTCCTGGCGGGCCTCAAGGGCGCGCGGGTCGAGGCGTTCTCCAACACGGCGCTGGCCGCGCGGAAGATTCGCGACGACAACGACCCGACGCAGGCCGCCATCGGCAGCGAGGCCGCGGCCCGCATCTGGGGGCTGACGGTCATTGCCCGCAATATCAACGACCAGCGCGAGAACTTCACCCGCTTCGTCGTGGTCGGCCCGCACCATCTCCCGTGCGATGCGCGCGTGCCGAGCAAGACGTCGCTGATCTTCGTCACGCGGCACGAGCAGGGGGCGCTGGTCGGCTGCCTGAACGTCCTGGCCACGCACGGCCTGAACCTGACCAAGCTCGAGTCGCGCCCGCGCGCCGGCGCGCCGTGGGAGTACATCTTCTACGTCGACTTCGAAGGCAACCTGAAGTCCACCGAGGTCGAGGCGGCCCTTCGCGCGCTGACCACGCACGTCATCTCGCTGAAGGTGCTCGGCAGCTATCCCATCCGCACCACGCGACGCCCCGAGTCGCCGGTTCTGCAGGCATGAACAAGTACAGCGCGCGCGTCACCCAGCCCCGCAGCCAGGGCGCGTCCCAGGCCATGCTCATCGGCGTGGGGCTGACCGACACCGACCTCAACAAGCCGCAGGTCGGCATCTGCAGCATGTGGTACGAGGGCAACACCTGCAACATGCACCTCAACACGCTGTCGGAGGCCGTGAAGGCCGCCACGCCGGCGTCCGGCCTGGTGGGCCTCCGCTTCAACACGATTGGTGTGAGCGACGGCCTGTCGATGGGCACCGACGGCATGAGCTTCTCGCTGCCGTCACGCGACATCATTGCCGACTCGATTGAAACGGTGATGAGCGCCCAGTGGTATGACGGGCTGGTGGCCATTCCGGGCTGCGACAAGAACATGCCCGGCTGCCTCATCGCGATGGCGCGTCTCAACCGGCCGTCCCTCATGGTGTACGGCGGCACGATCCGCGCCGGACACCACGACGGCAAGACCTACGACATCGTGTCGGCGTTCCAGTCGTACGGCGAGTTCATTGCCGGCCGCATCACCGACGAGCAGCGCAGCACCATCGTGCACCACGCCTGCCCCGGCGCCGGCGCGTGCGGCGGGATGTACACAGCCAACACCATGGCCTCGGCGATCGAGGCGATGGGCATGGCGCTGCCCGGCAGCTCGTCCACGCCGGCGGACCATCCGGACAAGCTGGCCGAGTGTGGCCGTGCCGCCGCCGCCATGCGCCTGCTGCTCGAACGCGACCTCAAGCCGCGCGACATCATGACGCGCGCCGCCTTCGAGAATGCGATGGTGGTCGTGACAGCCATCGGCGGCTCGACCAACGCCGTGCTGCATCTGCTGGCGATGGCCAGTTCAGCCGGCGTGGCGCTGACGCTCGACGACGTGCAGGCCGTGAGCAACCGCGTCCCCCTGCTGGCCGACTTCAAGCCCAGTGGCCGCTATGTGCAGGAAGATCTGCACGCCATTGGCGGCATTCCGGCGGTGATGAAGTACCTGCTCGCCAAGGGCCTGCTGGATGGCTCGTGCATGACGTGCACGGGCAGAACCCTGGCCGAGAACCTCGCCGACGCGCCTGACCTGCCAGCCGATCAGACCATCGTCCACATGGTGGAGCAGCCGATCAAGGCCACCGGTCACCTGCAGATCCTCTACGGCACGCTGGCCCCGGAAGGGTCCGTGGCGAAAATCACCGGCAAGGAAGGTGAGCGCTTCGAAGGCACGGCCTGCGTCTACGACGCGGAGGAGGACGTGTTGCGCGGCCTTGAGAAGGGCGAGATTGGCCCGGGCTCGGTGGTGGTGATCCGCTACGAGGGCCCGAAGGGCGGACCCGGCATGCCGGAGATGCTCACGCCCACCTCGGCCATCATGGGTGCCGGTCTCGGCAACAGCGTGGCGCTCATCACCGACGGCCGCTTCTCGGGCGGGTCGCACGGCTTCATCGTGGGCCACATCACCCCGGAGGCCCAGGTCGGCGGTCCGATTGCGCTGGTGAAGAACGGCGACCGCATCATCATCGACGCGGTGAACCGGCGCATGGATCTGCTGATCTCCGACGACGAGCTGGCCGCGCGTCGAGCCGCCTGGGTGGCGCCGCCGTTCAAGGCCGAGCGCGGCGTGCTCGCCAAGTACATCCGCACGGTGCGGACCGCGTCCGAAGGCTGCGTCACCGACCTCTAGGTCCTTGTGCTGAAACGCCAGACATCCGGCTCGGTCATCTGCACCTCCTGCGGCGTGCTCGTGGGAGTGAACGATGCCACCTGCTACAACTGCGGCCGCCGCAACCCCGGCATGTGGGGCTTTGCCCCGGCGCTGCGGAGCCTGGGCCGCGACCTTGGCTTCGTGCCGTTCGTCATCGGCGCGAGCGTCGTGATCTATGCGCTGACGCTCGTGCCGCGACTGGCCGCAGGCGGCATCGAGGCGCTCTTCCAGTCGCTGTTCGCACCAGCCGGTCAGACGCTCCTGCTCTTCGGGGCGAGCGGGGCGCTGCCGGTGTTCGGCTTCGGTCGCTGGTGGACGCTGCTCAGCGCGTCGTGGCTGCACGGCGGCGCGCTGCACATCCTGTTCAACATGATGTGGGTGCGCCAGCTCGCACCGGCCACGGCCGAACTGTTCGGCCCTGGCCGCATGGTCATCATCTACGTCCTGGGCGGTGCGGCGGGCTTCCTGCTCAGCTCGTTTGCGGGCGCGTACATCCCCCCATTCCTGATTCTGCGCGGCGGCCAGATGACCGTGGGGGCGTCGGCGTCCATCTTCGCGCTGCTCGGTGCGGTGGTGTACTACGGCCACAGGACCGGCAGTCAGCACGCCAGCAAACAGGCCCTCTCCTATGCGCTGATGATGGGGTTGTTTGGCCTGATCCAGCCCGGCGTCGACAACTACGCCCATGCGGGCGGCTTCGGTGGCGGCTATCTGATCGGCATGCTGCTCGACCCGCTCAAACACGAGCGCATCGACCACCTGGCCATCGCCATCCTGTGCCTGGTGGCATCCATGGCGGCCATCGTCGCCTCCATCGCCACCATCCTGCTGTAGCCCATGGATGCCGACCGGATTCTTGCTCTCGTCCTTGACGCCCTGCGGCTGACCAACCAGACCCGGCTGGCGGACGCCCAGCTCGAGGTGTCGCCCACGGCGCCCATCTTCGGCCCGCCGAGTCCGCTGGATTCGCTCGGCCTGGTCGGGCTGCTCATCGACATCGAAGAGGCCTGCGAGCAGGCGGGCCACGTGGTGGTCCTCAGCGATGAACGTGCCCTGTCGGAAACGCGCAGCCCCTTCCGCGACGTGCCCTCGCTGGTGGCCTACATCGCGCGCCTGACCTCGGGCGAGTGACGGCGTGAGCCTGCGCACAGCCGCGAAGCGCGTCCTGAATGTCGTGGCCCTCGTGGTCACAGCGCCGGTGGCACTGTCGTGCGTCGTCGCCGACGTGCTGGGCATCGGGCATGCGGGCTACACCTTCTGGGCCCAGTCCCTGTCGCTGCTGCCAGGCGTCCCGGGCCGCTTCCTGCGCCGCGGGTTCTACCGCTGGATGCTGCGCCACTGCGCGGAGGACGTCACCATCGAGTTCGGCGCGGTCCTCACCCGTCGGGGCGCCGAGCTGGGTCACGACGTCTACATCGGCGCCTATGCGCTGATCGGCTGGGTCCGGCTTGGCGACCGCACGCTCGTCGGCAGCCGGGTCAGCCTCCTGAGCGGGACGCGCCAGCATCAACTGTCCCCAGAGGGACGGTGGCTCGGCACCGACCCGGCCAATCTGCAGCGCATCACCCTGGGCGCAGACACGTGGATTGGCGAAGGTGCCATCGTCATGGCCGACATCGGCAGCCGGTGCATGGTGTCGGCCGGCGGCGTGGTCTCGACACCCGTCCCGGACGGGGTGATGGTGGCCGGCAACCCGGCCCGTTTCGTCAGGCGGCTGGACCAGACCCCGCCGGACAGCGGCCCGGCGACCGCATGACCACGCGCCCACTGGCCTTCATCGACTGGATGAAGGCCGTCGGACTGGCGCTCATCGTCTGGGTGCATGTGGCGGGTGGCACGGCCCAGACCTGGACGCCGCCGTTCTACGCCAAACAGCTCGGCGTCACCTTCTTCGTCTTTGTCACCGGCTACACCCTGGCCCGCGAGACACGGCGCGGCGCCTGGGTCGTGGCACACCGATACCTCGAGGTCTGGACCTGGGGTGTGCTGTTCGCCCTGTTGACCGGGCTGGTCGGCCTGGCCACCCGCGGTCGCCCGGATCCGAGCAACCTGCTGCCGCTCGCCGGCGGCCTGCACCTGCTGGCCAACAACTTTCCGGCCAACCCGACCACCTGGTACATCGGCACCTATCTGCACCTGCTGGTGCTCTGGGCGGTGGCGCTCCGGGGACGCACGATCACCTGGCCGCTGGTGGCAGGCGTGGCTGGGCTGGAGATTGCCGTGAGGGCGGCCCTGGCGCCCACCGCCGGGCTGTTCATCGCCTACATGCTGGTGACCAACTGGACGGCCGTGCTGCTGCTGGGCCTGCATGCGGGCCAGCGCCACTGGCGTCCATCGGGGCGCTGGGCGCTGCCAGCCATGCTCGTCCTCGTCCTGTGGCCGATGGGCATGGCCCTGGTGCCCTGGACGCACACGTTTCCGTTCATGACCCTGCCAGCGTTGCCGGTGGCAGTGGGTGCGCTGCTGCTCTCGGCCAGTGTCAGCGTGGCGTATCTGGCCTACACCGCCGCCGGCTTTGCGCTGCTGTCGCAGTTGCCGGCCTGGGCGCCGGTCCGGTTCCTCGCGCGCAACACGGTGGTGGTGTTCATCGCGCACATGCCGTTCTACTACCTCTGCGAGTGGTGGCTGTTGCCCCGGTTGCCGGACTACGCCACGCGCGTCACGGTGGAGTTCCTGCTCGGTTTCGTGGGTCTGGCAGTGGTCTCGGAAGGACTCCAGCGCGTCGTGCCGGTGCACGTGCTGCGCCGCCGGGTGGACGCGCTGGTCAGGGACACGCCGTGATGCCGATTCGGGTGTCCGCGCCGGACGACGTCCGGTTGGCGCCCTACCGCGACCTGTCCGACTCGGCCCTGCTGGCCGGCGGAGGCCTCTTCATGGCCGAAGGCCGGCTGGTAGTCCGGCGCCTGCTCGAGTCGCCCCGCTTCCGCACCAGGTCCGTCCTGCTGACGTCCGCCGCCCGCGTGGCGCTGGACGGGCTGGACCACCGACTCGACGACGTGCCGGTCTATGAAGTGGAGCAGCCGGTGATGAACGCCATCACTGGCTTCAACATTCATCGGGGCTGCCTGGCCGTCGGCGAACGTGGCCCGGCCCTCGACTGGCAGGCACTTGCCGCCACGGCGCGCACGATGCTGGTCCTCGAGCACGTGGCAGACCCGGACAATGTCGGCGCGCTGTTCCGCAGCGCCGCCGCGCTCGGTGCAGACGCGGTGCTCCTCGATCCGCGCACCACGGATCCGCTCTACCGCAAGGCCATCCGGACCTCGATGGGCGCGGCGTTGCGCCTGCCATTCGCCAGGTTCGCCGACTGGCCGGCCGACCTGGAGCGCCTGCGCGCGGGCGGCGTGACCGTGCTGGCCCTCACGCCGGACGACCACGCCGAAGAGCTGGGCGCGTGGATGCGCACCGGGCACCCCGGGCGCGCAGGCCAGCGGCTGGCGTTGCTGCTGGGGCACGAAGGCGTGGGGCTCTCCGACGCGGCGATGGCTGCCGCAGACGTACGGGTGCGCATTCCGGTGGCGCCGGAAGTGGACTCGCTGAATGTGTCAGTGGCGGGGGCGATTGCGCTGTATGAGGCGGCGCGATTGCGCCGCGGGTAAGGACCGGGCGGAAACGGGCGGAAACGGGCGGAAGGACGCCCGGAGGCTGACGGCGTCAGCCCCCGGTCGTGAGGTGCGTTAGCGCTTGGCGCGGGCGCTGGCGTAGGCCGCCGCGACAGCGTTCCAGTTCACCACGTTCCACCACGCCTTGACGTAGTCGGGACGCACGTTGCGGTACTTCAGGTAGTACGCGTGTTCCCACACGTCCAGCGGCAGCAGCGGCGTGGTGCCCGCCACCAGCTGGAGGTCGTGCTGCTTCACCTGCTGGATGATGAGACGGTCGCCGACCGGCTCATACGACAGGATGGCCCAGCCGCTCCCCTTCACGCCGGCCGCAGCCGCCGCGAAGACGGTGCGGAACGCCGCGATGGAGCCAAAGCCGGCAGTGATGGCATCCGCCAGTTCGCCCGTCGGGTCGCCACCGGCATTCGGACCCATCGTGGCCCAGAACACCGAGTGCAGCAGGTGCCCGCTGCCGTGGAAGGCCTGGTCCTCTTCGAGAATCGTGACAGCGCCAGGCGTGGCAGCGGCCGGGTCGGCTCCGATGGCCTTCAGGCTGGCCACGGCCTTGTTGAGGCCGTCGACATACGCCTGATGGTGCTTGTCGTGGTGCAGACGCATCGTCTCCGCATCAATGTGCGGCTCGAGCGCCTCGTAGGCATACGGCAGGGGCGGCAGGGTGTAGACGCCGTTGGCGGCCGAGGCGTTCAGCGCCTCCAGGACCGGGTTGTTGGTGTTCGACATGCTCAGGTCATCCTCCATGAGGTCGTGGCTGGGAAAACTGGAACCACCATCCTGCCACGCCCGGGGGATTTCGGGTAGCGCGTTGGCGTCAGGCGCCTGATTCGAGCGTGCCGAGGGCGGTGCGGAGGCGCCTGTCGGCCTCGACCGCCACTTCAGCCACGGCCGGATTGTCCCCGATGATGCCCAGGGCGGCCATCGGCGCCATGGCGGACACGACGCAGGTACCCGGTTCTGCCTCGTAGACCACCACGTTGCAGGGAAGAAGCAGCCCCACCTCCAGTTCGGCGTGGAGCGCCTTGTCCGCCAGGGGCGGATTGCAGGCGCCAAGAATCACGTACTTCCTGAAGTCGCGGTCGAGCTTGGTCTTCAGGGTCTGCTGGACGTCAATCGTGGTCAGCACACCAAACCCCTGCGCCTTGAGGGCCTCGGTCGCGCGAACGACCGTCTCCTCGAATGGCGCCTGCACCGGCACACTGAATCCGTAGCGCGTGTCCTTCATCGGGTTCTCCACTGGCAGACCGGGAGCGGCGACACCGTGTCGCACGCTCCCTGCTGGGAGAGATGCATCAGGGCAGGAAAGGTGACACGCCTACTGGCGGGCCTGCCGCCAGCGCTGCTGCACGACGTCCCAGTCGATGACGTTGAACAGCGCGTCTACGTAGTCGCGGCGGCGGTTCTGGTACTTCAGGTAGTAGGCGTGCTCCCAGACATCAATGCCCAGCAGGGGACGGTGTCCGGCCATGAGCGGGTTGTCCTGGTTGGGCGTCGTCTCCACCACCAGCTGCCCCTTGGCATCCAGACTCACCCATGCCCAGCCGCTGCCGAACACGCCCACGGCCGACGCGGCCAGCTTGTCCTTCAGTGCCCCGAAGCTGCCGAAGCCCTGCTCGATGGCCTTGGTCAGCTCTGCCGGCGGCGGCGTGCCGCCCCGCTTCAGACTGGTCCAGAACCACGTGTGGTTCAGGTGACCACCGCCCTGGTTCCGGACGGCCGTCCGCACGTCGGCCGGCAGGCGCTCGAGATTGGTGACCAGATCTTCGAGGGTCCGGCTCTTCAGGTCGGCGTGCGACGCGAGGGCCGTGTTGAGGTTCGTCACATAAGCCGCGTGATGCCGGTCGTGATGAATCGTCATCGTCTGGGCATCCACGTACGGCTCCAGCGCGTCTGCCGCGTAGGGCAGCGGGGCCAGCGTGAACGGGCCGGTTGGTGGCGGGGTCTGTGCGGCCGCTGGCAGCGCGGCGCCGACCGTACCCACGGTCACGGCGGCAGAGGCCAGCGTCAGCAGCTCGCGGCGGGTCAATTCGGTCGGATGTGTCACAGGGGCTTCGCTCATGGGAATGGTCATACCACGCAACCGCCGCGCCTCCAAACGCGCGGCGCGTTTGCCATCTGACGCGGCAGCCGCACCGCGGTCAGTCCAGCGCGTGCAGCGCGTCATCCAGGCGCGCGGCCTCTTCACGGTCCTCAGGAGGCAGGCCTGTCCCCTCACTGTCCCCGGCCGGGTCACGGCGGACCATTCGGGACACCGTGATCCCGACAACCAGCAGGGCCAGGACGCCCACCACGATTGGCACGACTCGCAGGGCAATGCCGTCGCCCTTGAATTCAGGGACGCCCCGGATCTCCGGCCCGAATCGGTACGCCAGATCGTCAACGATGGCCTTCGAGGTTTCGCCGGCGTCCAGCCGTTTCTGGATTTCCTCCCGCAGCTCGAATGCGCCAAAGGAGGGACAGTCCGACAGCAGACGTCCCGGGCAATAGGGGCTCATCAGGCTGTGCGAGAGAGCCGTCGCTTCCTGCCGGAGCCGTTGGGAGTGCCGCAGATCACTTTGCGCCAGGGCCGGAAGGCTGATCGCCAGCAGAACCAGACAGAATGCCGCACGAGTCATCAGACGTCGCATCGCCCACTCCTCTCAGGCACGGTCCAGGCACGCGATCGAACGCGCCGTACTTCCACCTTACCGGAACTTTCGCCCGAGGGTTACGCCGACCTGGAGCGACGTGCCCGGCATGGGATAGCCAGGCCGGTACTCATAGGACGCATTAAACAGGTTCTCCACGGCCACGAACAGCTCGCCACGCCCGGCAAGATTCGGCAGCGCATAGGCTGGCCGCAGGTTCACGACAAGAAATCCGTCCACCTGCTGCGTATTCGCGGCCCCGAAGGCCCGTTCCGCGCCGAACACGGTCATCGCGCTCTGATACTGCGCATCGGCCGACAGTCGCCAGGGGCCATGTCCCCCGGTCACACCAAGCTGCACCGTCCGGTCTGGCGCATAGGGCAGGGTCTCGAGCGTCGGGTCGAGTACGGTCAAACCCGCGAACAGATTCCAGGTCGAGACGATGCGATGCTGAACTGAGGCTTCAAGGCCGCGAACGGCGTAGCGGCCCAGATTGGTGAACTGGGGGAAGGCCACCGCCGGGGGAAACGCGAAGACATACCGGTCCCGAAGCCGATCATGGAAGTACGCCACATCGACGGTGGTCCCCTGGCGCGGCGACAGACTGGCCCCCGCTTCGACATGTTCCAGACGCTCCGGCGCCAGCGTGCGCCAGCTCTGGCCCAACGGCGGAATGAGACTGGCCAGCACGGCGACATCCTGTCCCGGATAGCTGACGCCACGGGCATACGTGGTTCTGAGGGCCAGGCCGGAGGCGTGACGAATCACGAGGCCGGCGTGCGGCGCCGTCTCGGACGCCAGCTCGCTGTGGCGATAGAACCGGACGCCAGCCGAAGGGACGGCAGTCCAGCCTTGTGCCAGGGCCAGTGCGTGGTCCACGGCGAGGTGCGGCGACGTGATCGACATGGTCGTGCCGTCGAATGCGGCCGTCGGCGCCGGAGCCACGCGATTGAAGAACACGTCTCCACCGACGCGATCGATGTCCAGGCCGACTGACACGCGCCCACCTGGCCACGCCCGCACCTGCTCACGCCAGCGCAGGCCAGCCAGGCCAAAGCTGGTCAGTGTGTCGCCATCCAGCGCTGTCTGGTTCAGCCAGTTGCCGTCGCCCTGATTGGCGTAGACCTGAACCAGACCTTCCACGTGGCGATGCCGGTGTTGCAGGGCCAGTGTGCCGAGCAGGCCGGTCGTGTTGTACTGGCCTGCCCGGGTGGCCGGCTGGTCCAGCACGCCGGGGTCTGAGGCTGTGTTGTTCAGGTACATGGCGGTTCCGCTAACCGACCATGCCTCGTTGAACTGGAATCCCGCGCGCCCAAGCACATTGGCCAGGCGGCCATCGGCGTCATCACGGTGACCAGCCGAACGGGCAAGCCCCTGAGCCAGCGTGAAGTCCCAGCGCCCCATCCGGCCGGTCAGGTCCGCCTGTTCAACCAACGTGGAGAATGCGCCTCCTGTGAGTCGAAGGTTGCCCTCGATACCGTCAGACCTGGCGCGACGCGTCGACAGGTCGATCGCCGAAAAGGTGTTGCCGTACTGCTGGGGCTGCGGTCCCTTGACCACCGTGATGCGATCAATCGCATTGACCGGCAGCAGGTCGAGGAGTGGATGGCCCCACACGCCCATGTAGAACGGCACACCGTCGACATAGGCCTTGATTTCACTGCCGGGGCGACTGGCGCCCATTCCGCGGACGTACACGGCGCCGCCCTCGGTGCCGCCGAATGCGCCGACCGGATTGAACCGCGAGATGGTGACGCCCGGTGTCCGCCGCAACGCGGAGGCCAGATCCAGGGCATTCAGGTCTCGCACCTGGGCGTCCGACACCGTCGTACTCACGCCACCGAAGGCGTCGACGGGATTCGCATCGATGACCGGAGACGCGACCGTGACACTCTCCCGAATCTGATCCACTTCCAGCACCACGCGTAGCGCGCCGCGTGTCCCCTCGCCGGCACTGACCCGCAGCCGGGTCGGGGCAAATGGGGGCCGCTCGACAACCAGTTCCACCACGCCCGGTGCCAGACCGGTGATGACGAAGCGGCCTGTCCCGTCGGACACGGCGCGCACAACAGGCGCTGGCGCCTGGGAGACCGTGACCCAGGCGCCAGCCACCGCGCCGCCGGTCGAGTCAACGACCTGCCCCTGCACGCGCGCTGACTGCGCGTCTGCACTCGCCGTGATGCCGATGATGAGCGCGGCTAGCGCCAGGCCCCTACTCCCCCCGAACAACCGCGTCATTACGACTCCCTGCCCATGCGAGACCACTCGCGGGCGACATGGCCTGTCAGCAGGCCCACTGGAAACTGCAACATTCCGGAGACCTCGAACAGGAGGTCTCCGGGCGGTTCGTAGATCGCAGGAGGAAACAACACACGGAACATGTCGTCCGACAGCCCCATCCAGACGACCAGGTTCTTCAGCGTGTGGTTGTAGCCCCCTTCATACAGGCCAAGCCACGCCACACACACCGCCACCGTGAGTGCGAGGAGGGCGTAGTGCGCGACGCGACCCGCCCGTTGTCCGGACCAGAGCCGGCCGGCAATCACGCACACCACGATGGCCCCGGCCACCCAGGCCGCCACGTGCGCAACGTGAGCACGCCAGGGCGTGCCATAGAGGCGGGCGCCGTACAAGTGATGTGCCGAGGTCAGCGCCAGAGTCGCGAGGCTCATGGCGCCGACCAGCCAGGACCGTGTCAACGTCCGATCTTCAGGGCAACTTCAAAGGCCCGCGGCGCGCCGAGGAAGAACATCGGCGTGCCCGTGACATTGCGTCCGTAGATAGCGTCACCCAGGTTCCTGACCCGGGCGGTCACTGAGGCCATGTCCGATACGCGATAGGTGACGAACGCGCCATACACGCTATAGCCCTCGCCCCATGCCGTGTTGGCCGTGTTGGCGAACCGCTCGGAGACCCACCGGCCGTCCAGGCCCGCCTGCACCTGCGCCACGGGCGTGACGGTCAACCAGAGGTTCGACACGTGCGCCGGCGTATTGACAGGCACGTTGCCCGCGCGCGAGGTGGCGACGCCGCCGACGTTCTCCACGAAGTCATCGAACGAGGCATCGACATAGGCATAGTTGCCCTGCACGGACACCGACCGGTGGGGACGATACGAACCGGCGACTTCCAGGCCGCGGGATGACTGCTGCCCCACCGGAATCGTGGTGCCGGGATTCAGCGGATCGGCAATCGACAGGTTCTTCCGGGTAATCCGGAAGTAGGCCACAGTCGCCGACCCCCGCCCGCCAGGCAGGTCGAACTTACTGCCGACCTCGGCCTGCCGGCCGGTGGTCAGGTCGAAGTCACGCACCTGGGCGAAGCTGGCCGTGGTCAGAATACCTGCGGGCGGGTCAGCCGCGGTGCTGAACTGGGCATACACATTGACGGCCTTGGCCACGTCATACACCAGCCCGACCCGGCCCGTAACAGGCGTATAGGTGTTGGTGAAGTAGGCGGGATTGGTCGCGGCGATGGTTGCCGGCCGGAGGTTCGTGCCTTCAAGCACAATGCGGTCGCGGCGCAACGCCGTCACCAGCGACACCGAGTCGCGCAGCTTGGTCCGGTTCTCGACGAACAGGGCAACGGTCGCCACTTCGTTCTTCCGGTCCGGCGCGAAGCCGGGCACCATGCCGGGCACGTCGAAAAAGCGCTCGGTTGTGAACAACAACGGGTTCACGGTGCTGACATTCAGCGTCAGCGAGCGGGGGAAGCGGCGCTGCTGGTTGTAGCTGAAATCGAGACCGCCGGAGAAGTCC
>JAKFYA010000475.1 GCA_021731095.1 Acidobacteriota bacterium
AGGGGACCGGCTCCTGGGGCGTTTCCGGTGCAGGTGGCGGCGTGACGACCGGCTCCCCGGCTGGGGCCGTCGCGGTGCCGTCGCCCTTGAGCAGGCCGTCATACGCGACTCGCAGGGCCTGATCGGTGAGCGTCTTGTAGGCCTGGGTCAGCTCAGCCGCACGGAGGGCTGCGATCTCCTGGAACTCCACGCCCAGGTGCTGCACCTTGTCCGGGTGGTACTTGGCAATCTCTCGCCGGAACGCGCGCTTGATCTCGTCTGCCGTGGCGTCCGTCGCCACGTCCAGCAGTTCGTAGTGCGTCTTCACTACTTCTTGAACTCAGCAACGTTGGCCGGCGGAAGCTCCCGAATGTCCCGGCGCTCGCGCAGGCGACGAGTGGCTCTGGCCTTCACCGGCTCCGTGCTGCGGGCACAGTGAGGGCAGAACTTCCAATCGCTCTGCACAGGCCGGTTGCAGTGGGGGCAGCCGCCTCCAACGCGGTGGCCACAACTCGGGCACGCATTGAACTCGGCCGAGACGCGGGTGCCACACGACGGGCACCCGATCTGCGCTTCGCGCACCTCGGTCACCACCCGCAGCAGCTCCTCTGGCGTGGTCACGCCCGCGCGGACCTTCTGCAGACCGTCCTCGCCAAGGGACACCATGCCGGAAGCAATGGCCGATTCGCGCAACTGCGCTTCCGAACCGCGCTGCGCAATGAGGCGCCGCAGCTTGTCGCTGACGTGCATCACCTCATAAATGCCGACGCGACCCCGATAGCCGGTGTGGTTGCACTGCTCGCACCCGACCGCCCGGTAGAACGTGGTCACGGCGACCTCGGCCTCGTTGACCCCCATGGCCCGCAGCGTCTCAGGCTCTGGCGTGTAGGGTTTGCGGCAGTGCATGCAGAGCCGGCGCATCAGGCGCTGTGCAATGACACCAATCAGGGCAGACGCGCTGACATAGGGCTCGATGCCAATGTCGGTGAGACGCGTGACACAGGAGGTTGCATCGTCGGTGTGCAACGTTGACAGCACCAGGTGGCCCGTCTGCGCGGCCTGCATGGCCGTCCTGGCCGTCTCCTGGTCGCGAATCTCGCCAACCAGCACCACGTCCGGGTCCTGTCGGAGGATGGACCGAAGGGCGCTGGCAAAGGTCAGCTTGATCTTCTCGTTGATCTGCGTCTGATTGACGCCCGGGATCTGGTACTCCACCGGATCCTCGATCGTGACGACGTTGGTCCGCTCCGACCGCACAGCGGTGAGCGCGGAACACAGTGTGGTGGTCTTGCCGGATCCGGTCGGCCCCACCACCAGAATCATGCCGTGCTGGTGGCGAAGGAAGAACCGGAGCTGCTCGAGGGACGTACCAGACAGCCCCAGCTCTTCGAGCGGCGGCACGCCCTTCCGGTGGTCCAGGACGCGCAGAACGACCTTCTCGCCAAAGATGGTGCGCAGCGTGGAGACACGGAAGTCGACTTCCGGTCCATCATCCGTCTCGGCACGGAGGCGGCCATCCTGGGGCAGCCGCTTTTCGGCAATGTCCATCCCGGCCATGATCTTGAGGCGGGCCACCAGCCCTTCATGGACCCACTTGGGCAGGTCCATGACCTCTTTCAGCATGCCGTCCAGGCGGTGCCGCACCACCACATTGTTCTCGGTGGGCTCGATGTGGATGTCGCTGGCTCGACTGCGCAACGCGCTCTTGATGACCAGGTCCACCAGGTCGATGATCGGAGCGGTGTCGGTGCCAGCCCCCCTGGCCGCGGCGCCTGTCTGTTCGAAGACGTCGTCCTCACCACGGCGCGCCATCTGTGCCGGCGCGTCGTACGGGGTCAGCATGCCGGTGCCTGAGCCATCCTGAGGCGCGGCCGGGATGCGGACCTTGGGCGACGAGGCCAGACTGCCGGCCCCTCCCTGATAGGCCCGCGTCAGCGCCTTGTCCGGGTAGCCGGCGTGGATGGCTTCCACGATCTCGGCTCGCGTGCCGACCACCTGCCGGATGCGATGGCCGGTCTGGAATTCGAGGTCCTGCACCAGCGAGAACAGGAGCGGATCCGACATCGCGACGGTCAACAGGTTCTTCTCGAGCGACACGGCAATGCAGGTCCGCTTGAGAGCAATTTCCTTCGGAATCAGCACGACAGCCGTCGGATCCGGCGGGCTCTCCACCAGGTTCACGTAGGAAAAGCCGAGCTGGTAGGCCAGTGCCTTGGCAATCTGTCGCTCTGACGCCAGGTTCATGCGTACGAGCACCGCACCCAGGCGCTCGCCTGTGCGTTTGTGCTCCACGAGCGCAATCTGCAGATCCGCCTCCGTGATGAGACCGGCCTGCACGAGGCATTCACCGAGTTTCTTGCGCACCCACTCCCCCCGGGATCCTGATTCCTGTACCTACGGAGTGTCGGTCGGAACCGGCCTGGTACTTAGGCCGGTCGCCGTCGAGACGCGTGGTCTACCCGCGATCTTGCCGATCTTGGCGCTACCCTGCAAGTGGGCCCACGCTACTGGTCGAGGCCCGTCGAGCCGATACGGAGACCGTGCCGAATCTGGATCTACTCCGGCAGCAGGTGGTGCGGCTGCTGGAACGCCGCCACGAGATCATCGTGAAGGACACGATGGCTGTGTTGCCATTTGCCGGACTTGACTCGCTCGAGCCTGCCGGCACCAGCAGGCTCTGCGAGCTCAGCCTGGACGTGCTGCTGGAAGCGCTCCGGCACCAGCCTGTCGATCCCAGGGCCGAGGCTGTGACGGCCCTTCGCAGCTTTGCGGCTGAGCGGTCGCTGGGCATCCGGGGCCTCTTCGACCTTGTGTACGTCCTGGAGCGCGCCGCGCTGGACGAGGCCGCACTCGACGACACCATCGGCGCCACCTCCGACGAGTGGCCCGGCGTGTCCCAGTCCGTCCGGCACGCGGCCTACTCGGCGCTGGCCGCACTCACCGAGCGGGTGGCTCAGGAGTCCTCCTCATCCATCATCGATCCACTCACCACACTGCACACGCACGCCGTGCTGCACCTGGCGCTCGACAAGGAACTGCGCAGGAGTGAGCGCTCGGGCCAACCGGTGGGCGTCATGCTGGTCAACGTGGATCGGCTGGCACACCTGAATGCGGAGCTCGGCTACGGCTTCGGTGATCGCGTGCTTGAACGCCTCGGCATCATTCTCCGCAGCTACTTCCGCGAGCACGACTGGGTGGGACGGGAACAGGAGGACACGTTCCTCATTGTGCTGCCCGACACCGCGCCCGCTCACGCCGCGTCGCTGGCCGGGCAGGTGCGCGCCATGGTGGAGGAACGACTCGTGCTCCACGACCACCGCTCGGACCGCGAGGTGCCCGTCACGGTGAGCGTGGCGGTGCTGGGCGCGGACGTGGTCGACGCGTCCACGACCACAGACATCCTGCTGGAGCAGGCCGGGCAGGCGCTGGCCCTCGCCAAGAGCGCCGGGCGCAACCGCGTGGAAACCGTGGCCCTGCGCGTCGACGGGGGCGCAATCCGGGCCGAATACCAGAAGCGGCGAAGCGCGCCGTAGCCGGGCGGCCGTCTACTGCTCGTCCTGATACTGCTCCTTGAGCCGGGCGACGACGGACGGGTCGGCCAGGGTCGTCGTATCGCCAAGCGCCTTGCCCTCGGCGATGTCGCGCAGCAGTCGGCGCATGATCTTGCCCGACCGCGTCTTGGGCAGATCCGCCGTGAAGATGATGTCGTCGGGCTTGGCGATGGCGCCAATCTTCTTGGCGACATGGTCACGCAGATCGTCGACCAGCGTGTCGTGGCGCTCCACGCCCTCCTTCAGCGTGACGAACGCACAGAGCGCCTGCCCCTTCAGGTCATGGGGGCGACCCACCACGGCAGCCTCGGCCACCGAGGGGTGATCCACCAGCGCGCTTTCCACCTCCATGGTGCCGATGCGGTGACCTGCCACATTCAGCACGTCATCGACGCGACCCAGAACCCAGAAGCAGCCATCCGCGTCGCGCTTGGCGCCGTCGCCAGTGACATAGATGCCAGGCCACCGGCTCCAGTACGCCGCCTGGAAACGCTCGGGGTTGCCGTAGATGCCGCGAAGCATCGACGGCCATGGACGCGTCAATGCCAGCAGTCCCCCGCCCACTTCCACGTGTGAACCATCGGCATTCCTGATTTCCGCGCTGATGCCAGGAAACGGCCGGGTGGCTGAACCGGGCTTCGTGGAGGTGACCCCGGGAAGGGGCGCAATCATGATGGCGCCCGTTTCCGTCTGCCACCAGGTGTCGACGATGGGGCACCGTTCGGCGCCGATGACGCGGTGATACCACATCCAGGCCTCAGGGTTGATCGGCTCGCCAACCGAACCGAGCAGCCGGAGACTGGACAGGTCGCGACTGTCCGGCCAGCTGGTGCCCCACTTCATGAACGCGCGGATGGCGGTGGGTGCGGTGTAGAAGATCGTGACGCCGTATCGCTCGACGATCTCCCACATCCGGTCCCGCTTCGGCCAGTCTGGTGCCCCCTCGTACATCACGACCGTGGCACCGGCCGCCAGCGGTCCGTAGACCACGTAGCTGTGGCCGGTAATCCAGCCAATGTCCGCGGTGCACCAGTAGACGTCTTCGTCCTTCAGGTCGAAGACCCACTTCGTCGTGGCGTGGACCTGCGTCAGATAGCCGCCCGTCGTATGCACGATGCCCTTCGGCTTCCCGGTCGTGCCAGACGTGTAGAGGATGAAGAGCATGTCTTCTGCATCCATGGCCTCCGGCTCGCAGGTGAAGGACGCGTCGTGCATGAGCCGGTGGTACCAGTGGTCCCGCCCTTCAACCACCTCGACCGGCGCCTGCCCGCCGAGGCGCTGCACGATCAGCACATTGCGGATGCTCGGCGTCCCGAGCAGCGCTTCGTCGGCCATCTGCTTGAGCGGCACCACCTGACCTCGGCGCCAGCCCCCATCGGCCGTAATCAGCAGGACTGCCTGCTGATCGTTGATGCGGTCACGAAGCGACTCGGCGCTGAAGCCACCGAAGACCACCGAATGAACGGCCCCGATGCGGGCGCAGGCCAGCATGGCAATCGCCAATTCCGGGATGAGCGGCAGGTACAACGCGACGCGGTCGCCCCGCTTCACGCCCAGCCCCTTGAGCACATTGGCGCAACGGCTCACCTCGCGATAGAGATCCCAATAGGTGAGCGTCCGTCGGTCACCGGTCTCGCCCTCCCAGATGATGGCGGCCTTGTTCCGGCGCGGGCCACGGACATGACGATCCACGCAGTTGACGCTGGCGTTGAGCTGTCCGCCCACGAACCACTTCGCATCTGGCGGCTGCCAGTCCAGCACCTGCGTCCAGGGAGTCGACCACTCCAGTTCAGAGGCGAACCCGGCCCAGAGGGCCTCGGGATCCGCCGCGGCGCGGGCGTAGACCTCGTCGTCCTGCACATGTGCCGCAGCACGAAAGGCGGGTGCCGGCGGAAAGGAGCGATCTTCGCGGAGCAGGTCGGCGAGCTCGGCGGGTGGCTGTGGCTTCGACATACGACGAAGGATACACGGGCCTAGACGAAAACAGCCGCCGAAGCCCTTGGGCTGCGGCGGCTGGATGAACGAACCGGTCTGATGGGGCCGCGCGAGGCGCGTCTAGTCGTAGTACTCGCGGCCGAGATGCGTGATGAGCTCTTCGCCCATCATGTAGCGGAGCGTGTTCTTCAGCTTCATGAGCTGGATGAACAGATCGTGCTCCGGGTAGACCTCGGGGGCGTGCATCGGCGCCTTGTAGTAGAACGACAGCCACTCCTGCGGACCGGACATGCCGGCACGCTTGGCCAGGTCGAGAAACAGCGCCGAGTCGAGCACGATGGGCGCCGCCAGAATGCTGTCCCGGCAGAGGAAGTTGATCTTGAGCTGCATCGGATACCCGAGCCAGCCGAACAGATCGATGTTGTCCCAACCTTCCTTGTTGTCACCGCGGGGCGGGTAGTAGTTGATCCGCACCACGTGATCAAGGTTGCCGTAGAGCTCCGGGTAGAGCTGCGGCTGGAAAATGTAGTCGAGCGCCGACTTCTTGCTCTCTTCCTTCGTCTTGAACGACTCCGGGTCGTCGAGCACTTCGCCGTCGCGGTTCCCCAGGATGTTCGTGGAGTACCAGCCGCGCACGCCGAGCATGCGGGCCTTGAGGCCGGGGGCGATCACCGTCTTGATCAGCGTCTGCCCGGTCTTCATGTCGTTGCCGGCCAGCGGCACCTTGTTCTTGGCCGCCAGCTCAAGCATGGCGGGCACATCGGCCGTCAGGTTCGGCGCGGCGTTGGCAAACGGAATCCCGAGGGAGAGCGCCGCATAGGCATAGACCATGCTCGACGGGATGGCGTCGCTGCTCTCTTCCAGGCCCTTCTCGAAGTTCGCCAGGGTGGCATGCACCTCGGACTGCTTCATGAAGACCTCGGTGCTGCCGGTCCAGATCATGACCAGCCGGTCGCAACCGTTGTCCTTCTTGAACTTCTCGATATCGGCCACAACCTGGTCGGCGAGGTCGCGCTTGTTCTTGCCCGTCTTGACGTTCGGGCCCTGGAGGCGCTTCACGTAGCGCTGGTCGAAGACCGCCGGCATGGGCCGGATGGCTTCCAGTTCGCTGCGGATGGCATCGAGCTGCGAGGCTTCGAGCACGCCGGCCGTGCGGGCCGCGGCGTAGCAGTCTTCCTCGAAAATGTCCCAGCCGCCGAACACGATGTTGTCCAGGTCGACGAGTGGGGCGAAATCCTTGATCCTTGGCGTACGACCCTCGGTGCGCTTGCCGAGACGGATGGTCCCCATCTGCGTGAGGGAACCAATCGGGAGCGCGAGGCCTTTACGGATCGCCATGACGCCGGCGATCGTCGTCGTCGCCACAGCGCCCAGGCCCACGAGGAGCACGCCAAGTTTGCCTTGTGCGGGAGCGATGGTAAGTGGTGTTGTCACAACCGGATGACTATATCATGTTGAAAAACCCATGTTCTTCAGGAAGCCACAGCTCCAGCCGCTCCCGCTGACGATGATCGGCCTGAAGGCAGGCGAACGCCTCATCCAGATTGGCGTGGATCAGGCGTCCCTGACGGCCCAGTTGGCCGCAAAAGTGGGCCTGAACGGCACGGCGGCGCACGTCACGAACAACGAGGACGATGCCGCCCGCATCCGGAAGGCGGCGGCCAAGGAAGGGGTCCTGGTCGACCTCCGGGTGGTCCACACCCTCCGCTCGATGCCGTTCGAGGACGACAGCTTCGATGTGGCCGTCCTGCACTCGATGAAAGGGCTGCTGCAGGGCATGGCGCCCTACACCCGGGTACGGTGCCTCGAAGAGCTGCACCGCGTACTCCGCCTCAACGGACGCCTGATCGTGGTGGAGCCGGAGCCCCGCGGCGGATTCGGCGGCGTCTTCCGCTCGTTTCCGGTTGATGGCCACTATGCCGCCACCGGAGAAACCATCGGCGCCCTGCGCTCGGAAGGCTTCAGACCGGTTCGCGTGCTGGCCGACCGGGAGGGTTTCCGGTTCGTGGAGGGCATGAAGCCCCCGCCCCAGGTTGAGGTGGTGCCGGAAACCGTCGCGGGAACCGAACCCCAGAGCTGACCGCTCAGCGATTGCAGGTCAGGTGACGCCCGCCGTCAATGGCGATGGTTTCGCCGGTCACCCACCCCGAACGTCCCGACGCCAGGAACAGAATCAACTCGGCAATCTCCTCGGCCTGTCCGGGCCGCCCCAGCGGATGGGTCGTCCGTGCCCGCTCCACGAACACCGCGTACTGCTCCTCGGACATGCCGCCGCGCCTGTGCAGGTTGGTGATGGTCATGCCGGGGTTCACGCCGTTGACCCGGACCCCCTCAGGCGCAAAGTCCAGCGCCGCGCAGCGCGTCAGGTGGTCGATGGCTGCCTTGCTCACGTTGTAGGCCGCCAGACCGGCAAACGCCCGTAGCCCGTTCACACTTGACACGTTGACGATGGCGCCCCGGCGAGCCTTCAGGTGAGGCGCGGCCTCGCGGATCAGGCGGAATGGCGCCCGGACATTCAGGTCCATCACCCGGTCCCACAGCTCGTCGCTGGTCTGGTCGACCGCTCCCGTGGCAATGATGCCGGCGGCGTTCACCAGCACGTCGATGCCGCCGAAGGCCTCTACGGCCGCCGCGACCACAGCCCGAGGGCCATCCTCTGAGGTGAGGTCGACGGGGCAGGCACGCGCCCGGCCGCCAGCGGACTCAATCTGCGCCACCACGGCCGCCAGCGCCGCTGCATCACGGCCCGTCGCCAGCACGGAACCGCCGCGGGCCGCACAGGCCACCGCCGTCGCGCGTCCGATACCACTGGATGCGCCTGTCACCACTGTGACCGTGTTGGCAAACTCCATGGCCGCATTGTAGCGGTGCGTTATCATCGCTGTCTCATGTTCACGCTGGCCGTCTCCATCGGCCTGAGCCTGCTCGGCGGCCTCGGCGGCCTGCTTATCGCGGCCAGTCTTCTTCTCTTCAGCAGCGCGGTGCGGGCCCGACTGGTGCCGTGGCTCGTCAGCTATGCGGTCGGGACGATGCTCGGCGTGGCGCTGCTCTCGATGCTCCCGACCGCGCTCGAGAGCATTCCGCCGCTCCCGATGTTCGGCACGCTCCTCGGTGGGATCCTGCTGTTCTTCCTGCTCGAGAAGGCCGTACTCTGGCGCCACTGCCACACCCACGACTGCGACGTGCACGAGAACGCCGCGCCACTGGTGCTCATCGGCGATGCTGTTCACAACTTCGTGGACGGCGCCATGATTGCGGCGGCGGTGATCACCTCGGTGCCACTGGGCATCAGCACGGCCATCGCTGTGGCGGCACACGAGATTCCGCAGGAAGTTGGCGACTTCGCCATCCTGCTGCACGCCGGGTACTCGCGCAGGAACGCGCTGTTCTATAACGCCCTGTCGGGTCTGGCGGGCACGGCAGGAGCCGCGCTGGCGGTACTGGCCTTCGGCTATATCCCCACGCTCCTGCCCTATGCCCTGGTCGTGGCGGCCTCGAGTTTTCTCTACGTCGCCATGGCCGACCTAATTCCCGGCCTGCACAAGGCCCGTCCCGACGCTGCCTCATTCCGGCAGATTGCCCTGATTGGCCTGGGCATCCTGACCGCACTTCTCATCTGAGACCCGCGCCCAGACGCGCCTGCCCCGTGCACTCGTACGGCGGCACGGCGTCCTGTCTGCATGACAGACAGCTGCGGAGTCGGGTGCAACCCTGCCAGTTTCCGGCCTGATCCTGCGTTGGACGATCTGGCATGCCCCTTGATGACTGGACCGGCAGGATGCCTGCACACGGAGGTGCCATGAAGACACTGCGACTGATGCTCATGCTGTGCGCGCTGGCCGCGCCGGCAACGGCGGCGGACCGGCCCAACCTGCTCATCTTCAGGGATGTCTCGACACAAGTGAACCGCTACGCCTACTTCACCATCTTCGACAGCGTGCATGCGTCGCTGCACGACGGCGTGGTCACCCTCAGCGGCAAGGTCACCATGCCCTTCAAGTCCACGGATCTGGCCAAGCGGGTCTCGAAGGTGGATGGTGTCCGGGCCGTTCGGAACGAACTTGAGGTGTTGCCTGTCTCGCAGTTCGACACGGAACTCAGGCTCGGCCTGGCCCGCGCGCTCTATGCGCACCCGGCACTGGCCCAGTACGCCCTCGGGGCCAATCCTCCCATCCACATCATCGTGGAGCGGGGCCGCATCACCCTGGACGGCGTGGTCAACACCGACTCGGACCGTCTGATTGCCACGGCGGTGGCCCGCAGCTTCACCAGCTTCGGCGTGACCAACAACTTGAAGACAGGCGAAGAAATGACGGCCGCCATGGAGCGCCTGTAGCCGTCGGCTCAGGCCAGGATGCCGGGCGCGGGACGGCTAGGCCGCCGTGTCGCGCCCGCGCCGGGCAATCCACCACACGATCGCGCCCATGAATGCGAAGGCGCCGAGGGCGGTGGCGGCGAACAGGATGAGCGTGCTGTAGAGAATGGAGTTCGGCTCCATCCGCACCTCGAGCGCCAGCGGCTCCCCCTTGAGGCGCGCCGCCAGCGGCTGCTCCCAGGTCACGATGTTGCCGCGCTCCACGCCGGACTTCGAGTTGTGGAACTCGATGCGACTGGGCAGATGCATGCGGAACGCCACCAGTTCGGCCCCGGTCCAACCCACGTCGCCGACGGGTCGGCCGGCCGCAGGTCCGACGTCCTGAGTGAAGCGCATGAGCTCGCCCTGACGGTTCAGACCGTACTCGGACCAGGCGAGCGGCCTGACATCGCTGAGCAGCTGCAGGTGCGCCACGTCGATCCGCACGTGCACGAAGCGCCGGCCATCCCGCCGGGACGACGTGGGGGTGCGGACATCCACGCCTGGCGTGGCAAACAGCGCCCGTACCCTGTCGCGGTCGAAGCGCGCCTTCGGGTCGAGATTGAACTCGGCTCCACGGAGCGCGACCAGCGCGGCCAGCGAGGCGTTCACGTAGACCGTCGCCGAGCCGTCGAGGGCGGGGTAGATCTCCTCCTCGTACTCGTACTGTTTCTTCAGCACGCCGCCGCTGCAGCCTGCCATCAGCAGCACTGCGCCCATGACCACTGCTGCGCACATCCGGCGCGCGCGTTCGACCCGACAATCCATCCGGACCAATGATATATCCTCGTCCGGATGGCCAAGCCGGTGCTCTTTCTCATCGACGGCAGTTCCCAGATGTACCGCGCGTACCACGCGTTCCGCGGCAAAGGGTTGTCGAATCAGGAAGGGCAGACCACGCACGCGGTCCTGGTGTTCGTGTCGATGCTCAGGAACCTCATCGCGCAGCATCAGCCGGACCACATTGCCGCCTCGTTCGACCTGTCCGGCCCGACGTTCCGCGATGACATCGTCACGGACTACAAGGCCACTCGCGAAGCCATGCCTGATGACCTGGCCGAGCAGATTGGCTGGGTGCATGAGGCCTGCGAGGCGCTCGGTGTGCCGGTGCTGACAGCGCAGGGTTACGAGGCAGACGACATCATCGGCACACTGGCGAAGCGGGCCGAGGCGGCCGGCTTCGAGGTGGCGGTGGTGTCTCCGGACAAGGACTTCGCGCAGCTCGTCAGCGCCGCCATCCGGATCTATGACCCACGCGAGGACGGGACGTGGATGGACGCGGATGGCGTGGTCGCCAAGTTCGGCGTCAGACCCTCCCAGATCATCGACATGCTCGCCCTGATGGGTGACAACAGCGACAACGTGAAGGGCGTCCCAGGCATTGGCAAGAAGGGCGCTGTCGATCTGCTGGTCGCGCACGGCTCGCTGGATGCGCTGCTCGAGAAGGCCGCGGAGCTGCCCCAGAAGAAGTACCGCGAGGCGCTGGTCGCCCACCGCGCGGACGCGCTGCAGAGCCGCCAGCTGGTCACCATTCACACCGACGTGCCACTGGCGCAGGACCTCGAGTCGCTTCGCTACCACGGACCCAGTCGCGAGCGTTGCTACGAGCTGTTTTCACGCCTCGGGTTCCGGACACTCACCAGCGAGTTCGCACCGTCGGCTGGTTCGATCCGGACGGACTATGCCCTGGTCCGCACGACGGCGGACCTTGCGACCTGCGTCGCCTCGGCGACAGCCGCCGGCGAGATTGGCCTGCACGTGGTGGCGGACGGCGACTCGGCCGTGCGCGGGCGCATCCTCGGCGTGGCCATCTCCTGGTCAGACCGTCAGGCGCGCTTCATCCCGGTGCGTGAACCGAAGGCCGATTCTGACTCACCAATGGGCAGCATGTTTGACGCGCCCGCGGAGCCGGACACGCTGCGGCTGGCGGACGCACTCGCGGGACTGCGCAACCTGCTCGAAGATGCAGCCGTGCGCAAGGTCGGCCACGACAGCAAGGCCGATCTGGAACTGCTGGCCGGTCACGGCATCACGTTGCGCGGCCTGGCCTGCGACACCATGCTTGCCAGTTATCTGATTGATGCGAACCGGCCCAATCCGGCGCTGGAGAATGTGGCCATCGAGCACCTGGGCTACAAGGCCTCCACGCTCGAGGACGTGGTTGGCCGAGGGGCCAAGGCCACACCACTCGCCCAGGTGTCGCCGGAGTCGCTGCTGACCTATGCCGGAGAGCGGGCCGACCTGCCGCGTCAGCTGGCACACGCACTGGAGCCGCTGCTCGTCCAGGAGGCACTGGACGGCGTCTTCGGAGACATGGAGATGCCACTGGTGCCGGTGCTGGCCGCCATCGAGCGCGCCGGCATCCGGGTGGATGTGGCCGCGCTGGCCTCCCAGTCGCGGCACATCGAGCAGGAACTGGCGTCGCTCTCGACCCGGCTGTTTGCGCTGGCCGGAGGCGAGTTCAACGTGAACTCTCCGAAGCAGCTTGGCGAGATTCTGTTCGACAAGCTGCAGTTGCCGGCACTCCGGAAGACGGGCAAGACCAAGACGGCGTCAACGGCCGTGGAAGTACTCGAAGAGCTGGCGCTGACCCATGAGTTTCCGCAGCTTGTCCTGGACTGGCGCAGCCTGCACAAGCTGAAGAGTACCTACCTGGATGCGCTGCCCGTGCTCGTGAACCCGGACACGGGACGCGTGCACACCAGCTTCAATCAGGCGGTGGCCGCCACTGGCCGCCTCAGCAGCACCAACCCGAATCTGCAGAACATCCCCATCCGCACCGAGCTGGGTCGCCAGATCCGCAGTGCCTTCATTGCCGAGCCTGGCCACGTCCTGATCTCGGCGGACTACTCGCAGATTGAACTGCGCGTGCTGGCCCACCTCTCGGGTGACGAGACGCTCATCGCCGCGTTCAAGTCTGGCGCCGACATTCACGACCAGACAGCCCTGAAGGTCTTCGGGTCGAACAGCGGCCTTGATCCCTACGAGCTACGTCGCCGGGCCAAGATCGTCAACTACGCGTTGCTCTATGGGAAGACGGCCTTCACCCTGGCCAGGGACATCAATGTCCCGGTGCCGGAGGCACAGGCGTTCATCGACGCCTACTTCGCCGGCTTTCCCCGCGTGCGCGCCTACATCGACGAGACGCTGGAGGACGCCCGTCGCACGGGCGTGGTCCGCACCATGTTCGGACGCCGCCGTCCGGCGGCCGAGCTCAACAGCCACAACGGGCAGATGCGCGCCTCCGCCGAGCGGATGGCGGTGAACATGCCGATTCAGGGCACGGCGGCCGACATTCTCAAGCGGGCCATGATCGGCCTGCATCGCGCCATACCCGAGAGGGGTCTGCAGACGCGCATGATTCTCACCGTGCACGACGAACTGGTGTTCGAAGCGCCAGAGGCTGAAGCCGAGGCGGCCGTCGCGCTGGTGCGGGAACAGATGGAAGGGGCCGCCGCGCTGGCGGTGCCGCTCACGGTCGATGTGGGTGCCGGGCCGAACTGGCGTGATGCCAAACCGTAACCCACCGGCCTGGCCAGGTGGCGCACACGACGGTCAGGGCCATCGGGACTTGAAGCGGTCCCACTCGGCTCGCAGTGCCGTCACGGCGTCGGGCTGCTCGCGCCGCGGTCGCTGACGCGATCGCTCGATCACCAGGACCTCGCGGACCAGCCGGTCCAGGTCAGACTTGAGTGGCCCGGCTCCTTCGCCCAGCAGACCGGCACGCACCCATCCTGCAGCGGCAGCGTCCCAGGCGCGTTCCAGGTCACCCTCGCCCCGCAGCGCCGCCGCCAGCCAGTAGTTCGCGGCGTGGCTGGTCGGGTTGAGACCCAGCTCACGTTCCATCGCGTCGACAACGCGGCCGTAAATGGCGCCTCGACGCTCGGGAAGGCGCGACTGGGCTTCACGGTCGAGGGCGCCGGCCCACCAGTCGAGCAGCCGGGACCGCTCGGACGATGACAGCGCCGGCTGACCATCGAGCACCGGCAACAACACTTCTGCCGCAGCGCCGAATGCCTCGTCCAGGAACAGGGTCTGCCCGAGTCCGATGACAAAGTCGAGCTGGTCGCGGGGGGTCAGGCGGCTCCGATCGATGCTGCGCAGCACCTCGCGGGCGGCTGTCAGGTCGTCCGGACTGGCGGCCAGCCGGAACCGCTCGAGGAGGGACCGTGCCAGCACCAGGCTGGCCGAGTCAGCGGATCCCTTCACCTTTCTGGCTTCAGTCGCCGCCGTGACCGCCTCATCGTACTTGCCGGCGTTGTACGCCGCGCGGGCGCGGGTGAGCGGCGGCACCTCGGCCGCCCAGGCCGGGGTCGTTGCCAAAAGAAGGGCCAACGCGGCCAGGAACGGGGCTCGCATGGGCGAATCGTAGCACGTGCTCCTAAGTCGCTGATTCAACATGGGTTTTACGCGGTCTGGTTTGCTACAATAGGCGCCAGATGGGAGACCCCGTCATCCTGCCCCGGGCAGAGCACACGATTTCGCGTCAGCAAATCGACTCCGACGCCCTCAAAGTGCTGTATCGCCTCCACCAGAACGGCTACACGGCCTATCTGGTTGGTGGAAGCGTGCGCGATTTGCTGCTCAACCGGCGTCCGAAGGACTTCGACATCGGCACCTCGGCGCACCCGTACCAGGTCAAGAAGCTGTTCCGGAACTGCTGGATCATCGGCCGGCGGTTCAGGCTGGCGCATGTGCGCTTCGGCACCAAGAACATCGAGGTGGCCACCTTCAGGCGACATGTCACCCCTGAAGAGATTGCGGCGGCCGAGGCGACGGCCGCGGCCGAAGCTGCAACCCTGGCGGCGGAGCAGGCAGCCCTGGCCGCGTCGGTGGCCAACGGCCCTGGCGTCTCCGGGCTTCCAGAGGTGGATGATACGGCCGCCAGGTACACGCCACGGACAGCCAGGGAGTCCAGGCCGCACGCCGGCACCGAAATCGCCGATGGTCACGACAAGCTGATCCACCGCGACAACACGTTCGGCACGCCGGAAGAAGACGCCTTCCGCCGCGACTTCACCATCAACGCGCTGTTCTACAACATCGCGGACTTCTCGATCATCGACTACACCGGCGGCCTTCGGGATCTCGAAGCCCGTGTCGTGCGCTGCATCGGCGATCCGGACGAGCGGTTCCAGGAAGACCCGGTCCGGATGACGCGCGCCGTCGCCATGGCTGCCCGGCTTGGCTTCACGATCGACCCTCCCATCGACGCGGCCATCGCACGCAACCGGGAGCTCATCGCCAGCGCGGCGCCCGCCAGCATGGTCGAGGAA
>JAKFYA010000376.1 GCA_021731095.1 Acidobacteriota bacterium
CCATGGCCTCGGCGCAGCCGCGGCCGCTGCAGCCGGCAGCGCGACGGCGGCTCCGGCGCCGCGAAGGACCGTGCGTCGCGCGAGGCTCCGCATTACTTCTGCGCAGGCTCTCCGGTGGTCTGCTTCGACTTGTACTGCTCCACTTCGTCTTTCTTGGTCTGACCGGCCAGCAGCCCGCCTCGCTCAACGCCGCCGACAGCGCCCAGCGTGTGCAACAGCGCCGAAGCGGCCGGGCGATCGAAGTAGAAGCTGAAGTGGTAGCCCTCGGTGATATCCAGCGGCGTTTCCCCACGCTTGTTTTTCGGGTTCAGAGGGGCGCCCTTCTCGACCAGACGCGCGATCACGGTCTCGAATCCCGCCCAGGCCGCCACATGGGTCACGGTGAAGCCTTCCGTGTTGGCGGCATTCAGGTCTGAGACATTGAGGTCCAGAATGAACTGCGTCGCCGCCAGGTAGTCTGCCTGGGGAATGCGGCTCTCCTGATCCTGATAGCCGATGCCGGCCGCCATCATCAGCGCGGTGGTCCTGTTGGTCGTGGTCTTCCTGGGGTCAGCCCCGGCCTTGAGCAGCACCTTCATCACGTCGATGTCCGCCACCATGGCCGCGAGCAGAAAAGGCGTGGCCCCGATGTCGAAGCCGTTCCGTCCAATGCCGAAGAGGTAGTAGCCGAAGCGGGGAATCGCCTTGGAGGCTGGTGCGTCCACGGTTGCGCCCCTGGCCAACAGCGCCTGCACCAGCTCCAGTTGCGCCGCGCGGGAGGGGATGCCGCCGGCGGCAGCCCATTCGCCCGGGGCTACGGGATAGTCGTAGGTGATGATCGACTCAGCCTTCCCAGCCGCCCAGTGAAGCGGCGAAAACCCGGCGACGGCCAGATTGCCATCCGGCCTGGCACCTTTGTCCAGCAGGAACGTGGCCGTCTCAACGTGACCACGCACCGTCGCGACCAGCAACGGCGTGCTCCCGTCAGAGGCCGACTCGTCCAGCCTGGCCCCGCGCTCGACCAGCAGCTTCACGATCTCCAGACCAGGTTCGCGGGTGGCGAACATCAGCGGCGTAAAGCCCTGCGCTGTCTTCGCATGGAGATCGGCCCCAGCGTCGAGCAACACGCGAACCACCTCGGGGTGCTGCTCCGAGATGGCCCACATCAGCGCCGTCTGGCCTTTCGAGGCCTGCTTCGCATTCGGATCGGCACCCTTCGCAAGCAGCGCGGTCACGGCCGCGGGCGCACCGGCCCTGGCTGCCGCCATCAACACCGTTTCCCCGCTCGGGAGCGCGGCATTGGCACTGGCACCGGACTTCAACAGGCGTGCGACCATCGGACCGCTGCCATTGGTCGCTGCCAGATACAGCGGCATCACCCCGTAGTCATTGACCGCCGCCACCTTCGCGCCAGCTGCCAGGAGGAGCGCTGCCGAAGCCAGGTCATCCCAGTGCGCGGCCCAGTGCAGTGCCGTGGCGCCGTCGGGCAACGGCGCCGTGACATCAGCCTTCTGTCTGATCAGCGCGGCCGCTGCCCTCGCGTCTCGGCGCTGCACGGCAGCCGCCACACGCGTATCCGGACCGGCGGCCCAGGCCACGTCGGTGGCCAGCATGGTCACGGCCACCAGCAGCGCTGCGCCTGCCACGCCCGTGCGAATCTGCGTCTTCATCCTGAAAATCCTTCTGCCGCCCACGGGACGGCGCAGCGGAATTTCACACGAAATGCCGGCCGGTTACCAGTGGAAATCGACACCGGCCACACGACCCTCACCGACCACCGTCACCGGCGCGACCGGCTTCAGCCGCCTTCCCTCCTGCGAGTATAGTCATCCGTATATGCCGGTGCCGGTGGTGGTCCCTGTCCCACCCACCCACCGAGCCAGATACACGCCATGGCGGTTCTCCACACGCTTACGCCCGAATTCGACGCGTTCCGGCTCCAGTTCGAGCAGCTGGCCGATGACGCCGATACGCTGGCCGGCCGGCTCAGCGATGTGCAGTTCTCCTGGAAACCCGAGCCGGCACAGTGGTCGGTTGGCGAGTGCATCGAGCACCTGAACGCCACCGCCCGGTCCTACCTGCCCTGCCTGGATGAATCGATTGCGGAGGCCATTCGCAAGGGCTGGTATCAGCCTGGCCCGTTCCGGTATGGCATGTTCGGCCGGATGGCCGTGGCCATGATGGAGCCCCCGCCCCGCATGCGCTGGCGTTCGCCGAAGACCTTCGAGCCGGAGGCGCCACGAACACGGGCGCGTACCCTGGCGGCGTTCCGCGCCTATCAGGTTCAGTACGTGGATCGACTCAGGCAGGCTGACGGCCTGGACCTCGTGCGCACCAGAACCCGTTCGCCCCAGCCCTATACCTGGATGCAGCTGTCGCTCGGCTCGGCATTCCATCTGATGCTGGCCCACCAGCGGCGCCACCTGGCACAGGCAGCCGCCATCACGCAGTCCCCGACGTTCCCGCGTCTCTGACGCGCGCCCATACCGCACATGGAACTGGCTCTCACCCCGCTCGAGTTCATGCGCCGCGCCAGGCGGCTCTATGCCGATCGCGAAGCGGTCGTCGATGGCGCCCACCGATGGACCTACGCGCAGTTCTTCGAGCGCTGCGACCGATGGTCGGCCGCACTGCAGGACCTCGGCGTTCGTCGGGGTGACCGGGTGGCCTACATTGCCCCGAACACGCACGCTCAGCTGGAGGCGTTCTATTCCGTCCCGCAGATTGGCGCCGTACTGGTTCCCATCAACTTCCGGCTGTCCGCCGATGAAGTGGCCTACCTGATCAACCACAGCGGAGCGACCGTGGTCTGCGCGGCCGCGTCTCATCTGGACCTGGTCGACGATTTGCGCAACTACGTTCCGGGGGTGAGGCACTTCGTGGCGCTCGAAGGCGCCCGAACCGGGTGGGGTGACTACGAAGCCCTGCTGATGGCGGCCGCGCCCGAGCCGGACAGACCCGACATCGGTGAGCGCGACCTGCTGACCATCAACTACACCAGCGGCACGACATCACGCCCCAAGGGCGTGATGATCACCCATCGCAATGCCTGGATCAACGCGGTCGGCACGCTGCTGCACTTTCCGCTCGGCGTGGGCGACCGATATCTGTGGACCCTGCCGATGTTCCACGCCAATGGCTGGACCTTTACCTGGATGGTCACGGCTGTTGGCGGCACCCACGTCTGCCTGCGCAGGGTCGACCCGGCGCACATCTTTCCTCTGGTCAGAGACGAACGGATTTCCGCCATGTGCGCGGCGCCGACGGTGCTGATCGGCCTGGCCAATGCGCCAGCGGCCCTCAGGGCCACAGTGCCCTCAGGCGTGCGCGTGCTCACGGCCGGCGCCCCACCCGCGGCTACGACCATCGATGCCATCGAGGAAGAACTGGGCTGGCGCATCACGCAGGCCTATGGCCTCACGGAAACGGCGCCGTTCATTACCGTGTGCGAAGCGCGACCCGAACATGCCACCTTGCCCGTGGCCGCGCGCGCCACGATCAAGGCACGCCAGGGCGTGGAGCTCATCACCTCGGGGGAACTCCGTGTGGTGACTGAATCGGGGAGCGAAGTCCCGGCCGACGGCGAGACACGCGGTGAGATCGTGGTTCGCGGCAATGTCGTGATGGCGGGTTACTACCTCGACCCTGAGGCGACCGAGCGGGCCATGGCCGACGGGTGGTTCCACACCGGGGATGCCGCTGTGGTGCATCCAGACGGCTTCGTGGAGATCAGAGACCGGCTGAAGGACGTGATCATCAGCGGCGGCGAGAACATCTCCTCAGTCGAGGTGGAAGCCATGCTGCTACGCCACCCGGCCGTACAGGAGGCCGCCGTTGTCGGCCTGCCCGATACGAGGTGGGGCGAGGCGCCCCACGCGTTCGTGGTGCTGAAAGCCAACGTCACGGCCACGCCGGAGGACCTTCGTCTGTTCTCGCGCGCGCATCTGGCCCACTTCAAGACGCCTCACAGCTTCACCTTCGTGCCGGAGTTGCCGAAGACGGCGACAGGGAAGATCCAGAAGTACGTCCTGCGCGGCGGACGGGCCAATCTGGCCACGCAGTGAGACAGGCGCCGGGTCAGCCATTCCGGCGATCGGCCACGCGCAGGCACGACGTGCCGGCCTGCAGCAGGCTCATCCAGTCGGCACGCTGACGCAGCAGCTGGAGGGGCACCGGTGGAGAGGGATTCGACACCCGCTCCGCCAGCGGCCGTTCCCAGTACCCGACATCATGCCAGCGGCCGAACTTGTGACCGACCTGGTGGTAGACACCGACCGCCGTGAAGCCAAGGCCCTCATGCAGCGCCACGCTTGCGTCGTTGGGCAGCGCGATGCCGGCATAGGCATTCACATGCCCCTGCGCCGCGACCAGTCCAAGAAGCGACGTGTAGAGCGCGGTTGCCACGCCGCTCCGTCTGAAGCGGACATCGACATAGACCGACAGGTTGACGGACCAGCGGTACCCCGGGCGCTGATGATGCTTGCCGGCATAGGCATACCCGACGGCGTGTCCCCCGACGTCGCAGACCAGCCAGGGCCAGAAGCGGAGCGTCTCTTCGATCCGCCGTCCCATCTCGTCGGCCGAGGGGGGCTCCAGCTCGAAGGTGGCCGCACTGGCCGCGACGGCTGGCCGGTAGATGTCCGCAGCCCGGACACCGTCAGCCGGCGTCGCCAGCCGGATCAGGCCTGACACGACAGGTCGCTCGCCGCCACCACGATGCCGTCGGCATCCGCCGCCAGCCAGTCACCCGGCGCAATGACCACTCCGGCGACGTCGACCGGGACGTCCCGTTCACCGGCGCCGGTCTTCCGGGGTGGTACCGGGCACGTCGCCACCGCCCGAACGCCAACGGCGCTGGCGGCCAGTTCGAGCGCGTCGCGCACGGCGCCCCAGACCACCACGCCACTCCAGCCCCTCTCTGCCGCCAGGGCACCGAGGCGCCCCCCGACCAGTGCGCATGCCACCGAACGGCCTCCGTCGATGACCAGCACGCGTCCGAGTCCAGGTTCGCTCAGCGCGGTTCGCACCAGGGCGTTGTCACCACGGACCCGCAGCGTGGAGACCTGTCCGGCAAACGAGGTCACCCCACCGTAGTCGCGAAACTCCGGCGCCAGAATGCGCAGGGCGTCGAGATGTCGGTCACAGAGGTCGGCGGTGGGGATGGACATGGGCACACGACTCCAGAAAGGAAAAATGCCGCGCGCCCCAGACAGGAGCCGCGCGGCAGGATGTGCTGGGACGCGCGAGCCTACTTCGCCGCGTCAACCGCCTCGACGATGTGGCGGGCGGAGATGCCGAAGTGATCGACGAGCTCTTCCGGCTTGCCACTGCGCGGAATCTCCCGCACGGCAAGGCGCGTCACGGTGAGGCCCGCCGGGGCCACGGCGTTGGCCACCGCGTCACCGATGCCGCCGCCGACGTAGTGGTCTTCCACCGTGATGATCCGACCGCCGGTCGCCTGGCCACAGGCCATCAGCGACGCCGCATCGATCGGCTGCAGGGAGTAGAGGTCGATCACGCGAATCGCCACGCCTCTGGCCTTGAGGATGTCGTAGGCCTTGAGGGCTTCGACCAGCGTGATGCCGGCGCCGACGACCGTCGCCACGTCGTTCGCGCTCTGCCGGACCACCTTCAGGCCTCCGATCTCGAAGGTCTCCTCGGGACCGTAGATCACGGGGGTCTTCGGGCGGGACGTCCGCATGTAGACAGGGCCGGCGTGCGCGGCCATCAGGGCCACCAGCCGCTCCGTGCTGACAGCATCCGACGGATACAGGACCGCGATGTTCGGCTGCGCCCGCATCATCGCCAGATCTTCGAGAGCCATCTGCGACGGACCGTCCTCGCCAATCGAGACACCGGCGTGTGACCCAGCCATCTTGATGTTGAGGTTGCTGATGGCCGCCATGCGGATGAAATCGTAGGACCGGGTCAGGAACGCGGCGAAGGTCGAGGGGAACGGAATGGCGCCCCGTGCCGCCAGCCCCATCGCCGCACCGATCATCACCTGCTCGGCAATGAAGTTCTGGTAGAAGCGGCCTTCGACGCGCTGCTCGAACTTCTCGCTGAAGGTGGAGTTCTTCACGTCCGCATCGAGCGCGACGACGCGGACATCGGCGGCGCCCAGCTTGGCCAGCGCCTCGCCGTAGGCCTCGCGCGTCGCCACGCTGTCGCCCAGCGCGTAGGCCGGCGGCGCGAGAGCCGCCGGTGCGGCCGGTGGAGCCGGAGCGGCGGGTGGTGCGGCCGGCGTCAGCGGCCCGTTCTCGGGCACGAACTGCGCCTCGAGTTCGGCGATGGCGCGGTCGAGTTCCTCGCCCTTCTTGATGGCCTTGCCGTGCCAGCCCGGCTTGTTTTCGGTGAAGGAGACGCCTTTGCCCTTGAGCGTGCGCGCCACGATCATCGTGGGCCGCCCCTTGGTGGCTCTGGCTTCAGCCAGCGCCGCCAGGATGGCCGCCATGTCATGGCCATCAATCACAATGGTGTGCCACCCGAACGCGCGCCACCGCACGGCGTAGGCCTCGGTGTCATGCCCCCACTGGGTGGGACCGCTCTGCCCGAGGGCATTGACGTCGATGATGCCGCAGAGGTTGTCGAGCGCGTCATGCGCCGCGACAGCCGCCGCTTCCCAGACTGACCCTTCCGCCGTCTCGCCGTCGCCCATCATGACGTAGGTGCGATAGTCCGACGCGATGCGACGGGCGTTCAGCGCGATGCCGATACCGGCGCAGAGCCCCTGACCGAGTGAACCTGTCGCCACATCCACGAACGGGAGTCGGGGCGTCGGATGCCCCTCGAGATCGGAGTCGAGCTTCCGCAGATTCAGCAGTTCTTCGCGCGGAAACAGGCCCGCCTCGGCCCAGGCCGCGTAGAGGAGCGGCGCCGCGTGCCCCTTGGACAGGACAAACCGGTCACTGAAGGGGTTCGCCAGGTGACGGGGGTCGTAGCGCATCTCCGCGAAGAAGAGCGCGGCGACCACATCGGCGGCCGAACAGCAGGTCGTGGGGTGGCCGCTGGCGGACTCGGACGTCGCGCGGACGCTGTCGATGCGCAGGCGGGTGGCGATATTCGTGAGCGCGCCAAGGCGCGCATCCGTCTGGAGGGACATGACTCCTCGGGGGTCGTGGGTGAGTGAAGTGGCCGGGATGGAAACCGCGACCAGTCTAACAGATCAACCCCCTCGGACTCGCCCCCAGTGACAGGGTGCGGCCGTGCGGTGCCGTGGGGTATAGTCGATTTCGGTGATGCTCGACGATATTACGGAAGCCGTGCTGCAGCGGGACGAAGTTGCCCGCTACCTGCAGGGCGCACACGGAGACAGCGGAACCGGGGCGCGCGAGCGGATTCAGGCCTATCTTGACGAACTGCGCACAACGCAGCGGTATGCGATCTACCGGACGCTGAAGCACCCGCTCTATCCGATTCTCCGGAAGATCGACCGGGTGGGCGAGCAGGTGCACATCCCGAAAGCTGCAGCCAAGTCGGGCCGCGTCATCTACGCCTCAAACCACCGCAGCCACACCGACTACCTCGTGGAGCCCCTGGTCCTGGACGACAACGGTGTCCGGCCGCCAATCATTGCCGCAGGCATCAACCTGTTCGGCGGTCCGCTGGGGCTCATCCACAAGCACGTCACCGGCGCCATTCCGATTCGCCGCAACACGAAGGACCCGGCGTATCTGATCACGCTCAAGGCTTACGTGGGTGAGATCCTGAAGAAGCACGACCTCTTCTTCTATCCGGAGGGTGGCCGGAGCTACAGCGGAGAACTGAAGCACCCCAAGACCGGCCTGTTCCATGCGGCGCTGCTGGCCGGACAGCCGAAGATGTCCGTCGTGCCGACAGCCATCACCTACGATCTCGTGCTCGAGGATCACGTCCTGGCCCGCCAGCGCGTGAAGCGCTCGCAACGGCCATTCAGCCGCGAACTGGCCGAGATGGTCCGCTATGCCGTGGGCTACCGGTCGCGGGCGTTCGTGACCTTCGGCAACCCGATACCGCTCGACGGCATCGACGCCAGTTCCCGGCGGGCCGTGCTCGACGTGGCGCACCAGGCCATGCGCGAGATCGGCCGCGTGGTGAAGGTGCTGCCGAACGCGCTGGTCGCGTCTGCCATGGGGCCGTCGATTACGAAGCAGGAACTGGAAGACCGGGTCAGCGCCCTCATCGACAGCCTGCAGGAGCGCGGAGCGAACCTCGACGTCACCTCGGGGCGCGAAGCCGTGGCTGCGGCGGCCGAGCCCCTGTCCGACCGGGGCATCATCGTGATCGAAGGCGATCTGTTCAGGGTCCGCGACCGCAACGTGCTGCGCTATTACGCCCGCTCGATCGAACATCTGCTCCCGGCGCCGTCATCCAACACGCACTGAGACTGGAGGGAGACGACCATGCTGCATCTCCCGAGCAAGGCCATCTTTCACCTCCTCGCCAAGAGCGCGACGGTCAAGCGTCTGGCCTCCCGCTACGGCATGGCTGAGCCAGACAGCTTCGCCCGGCGCTTCATCGCCGGAGAAGGCGTGGACGAGGCCCTCGAGGCCGGGCGTCTCCTCCAGGCGCGCGGCCTTCTGCTGACGCTGGACAGTCTTGGCGAGAGTGTCTCGACCTCTGAAGACGCGCTGGCGGCCACACGCGAGTACCTCCAGCTTCTCCATGCCATCACCGAATCGGGCGTCGAGCGGAACATCTCGCTCAAGCTGACCCAGCTCGGGCTTGATGTGGACCGGGCCACGTGCGTCGACAATATCCGCCGGATTCTGGTGCCGGCCGCCGAGCAGGGCTTCTTCGTGCGCATCGACATGGAAGACTCCCGTCACACGGCCGTAACGCTGGATGTCTTCGAATCACTCTGGCAGTACGAACATCGCAACATCGGCATCGTCCTGCAGTCCTACCTGCATCGGACCGACGATGACCTCCGTCGTGTCATGGCCCTGGGCGCTCGGGTGCGGCTGGTCAAGGGCGCGTACCGGGAGCCCGCCGCTGTGGCCCTGCAGGGCCGATCTGATGTGAACGCGGCCTACCTGCGCCAGATGAAGGCGCTGCTGGACAACGGGCACTATCCAGCCATCGCCACCCACGACGAAGCGATGATCGAGGCCGCGACAGCGTATGCCAGCATGAGGGGCATCGGCCAGGACCAGTTCGAATTCCAGATGCTGTACGGCATCCGGCGCGACCTGCAGGCCCGCCTCGTGGAGCGGGGCTACCGGGTGCGCATCTACCTGCCCTTCGGCCGCCAGTGGTTCCCTTACTTCATGCGCCGGCTTGGCGAACGCCCTGCCAACGTCGCCTCCGTGCTCGCCAATCTGTTCCACGAGCGTCGAGCCAGGGACTGAGTCTCGTCGCGGGCCGGCCGACGCGGGCCGCCACCGTGCGCCGCGGGCACCACATGACAGCACCCCAACTCACGCCCGCCGCCGCCCTGGCCAGAGCCATTGCGGACGACGTGCATCCGCTGGGCGGGCGCGCGCTGATTGTCGGCGGCTGGGTCCGGGATCTGTTGCGCCAGCACCCGTCCAAGGACGTGGACATGGAGGTGTTCGGCGTACCTCAGGAGGCACTGGCTTCCCGACTCACCCGCTTCGGGCGCGTCGAGGCCGTCGGCCAGAGCTTTCCGGTCTACAAGGTCGTGCCGCCCTCGGGTCACGCCGACGCCATCGATGTGGCCCTGCCGCGTCGGGAGTCGAAGACCGCTCGAGGACATCGGGGATTCGCCGTCGAGGGCGACCCCTTCATGTCGTTGACGGAGGCCGCCACCAGACGCGACTTCACCATCAACGCCCTGGCTTTCGATCCGCGCACCGGTGAGGTGCTCGACCCCACAGACCGCGGACTCGCGGACCTGCGCGCAGGCCGGCTTCGCGCAGTCGATCTGCGCACGTTCGGCGACGACAGCCTGCGGGTGCTCCGTGCCATGCAGTTCGCGGCCAGGTTCGGGATGGGCCTCGACGCGGACACCGCCGCCCTGTGCCGGCAGATTCCCCTCGACGACCTGCCGTCAGAGCGGATCTGGGGAGAGCTCGAGAAGCTGTTGCTGCAGGCAGACCAGCCGTCCATCGGGATGGCACTCGCGCTGGACCTGGGCATCGTCGATCGCCTCTGGCCCGAACTGCGCCCGCTGGTCGGATGTCCGCAGGAGCCCGAATGGCATCCGGAGGGTGATGTCTGGGTGCACACGCTGCTGGTGCTGGATCAGGCGGCGGTTGCCAACCGGGACCTCGCGCGCGGCGAGCGCCTCGCCGTGATGCTGGCCGCGCTCTGCCACGACCTGGGCAAGCCGGCCACGACGGCGGTCATCGACGGCCGCATCCGCTCGCTGAACCACGAAGAGGCCGGCGTGGCACCCACGCTCAGCCTGCTGGACAGGCTCGGTGTCCATGCATGCGACGGCTACGACGTGCGCGGACAGGTCGTGGGCCTGGTGGCGCACCACCTGAAGCCCGGGATGTTGTTCAAGGCCGGCAATGCCGGTGACGGCGCTTTCCGCCGCCTTGCCCAGAAGGTGAATCTGGAACTGCTCGCCCGGGTGGCCCGTGCCGACTGCAACGGCCGTCGCGAACACTTCGACTGCTCCGCCATGGACTGGTTCATCGACCGCGCCCGCGCGCTCGGTGTCGAGCACCAGCCTCCGCCACCGCTGCTGCTTGGACGACACGTGCTGGCGCTGGGCGTGCCGCCGGGCCCGCGCGTGGGAGCGATTCTGAAGATGGTGTATGACCGGCAGCTCGACGGCCATCTCACCACCGTCGATGAGGCGGTGGCAGCGGCCCTCGAGGTGGTGCGGCCGCGTTAGGCGGCTTCGCGGGACGTGCGGAACTCTTCGAGGAGGCGGGCCACATTGCCCGCCACCGAGTGCAGGGTCGGGGCCCAGCCCAGCGCGCGTGCCCGTGCGCTGCGAAGCCGCTGGTCCATCGCGAGGGCATCCGCATAGTCGCCCAGCTTGGCGCGGGCTTCATCAATCGGCACGTGGCGCACATCCGGACGCATGCGGGCGTGCTCCGCGATGGCGGCCACAATATCCTCGACCCGCTCGTCGGCTTCGTCATTGGCGTGATACACGCCGCTCGCCCCCGCCGAGGTCACCAGCCGGACGTAAAGGTCCGCGAGGTCCCTGTCGTAGACACAGGGCCAGTGCTGGGTCCCATCCCCAATCACGCGGACCAGCCCATTCCCAGCTTCCTTCAGCAGGTCGGCAATGATCCCCCGTGCGCGCCCGTAGACGATGCCGGGCCGCACGACGATGGTGCGAATGGTGCCATCTGCCCCGGCGTCGAGCACAGCCTGTTCGTGCGAGGGGCGCCATGCCACGAACGGCGGCGGTGCCACCACGGCCGACTCGGCCGCCGGCTCCGACGTGGAACCCAGCACCCAGGCGCCGGAGGTGTAGATGAAGAAGGGCGCCGGACGCGATGCGCGACCAGCGGCGCCGATGGTGCGGCGACGCAAGGCCGGGAGCAGGCCATCGAGCGCCTGTCGATCGATCGCCGCTCCGCCCTTGGCATAGTCGAACGCGGCGTGAATGGTGCCGTCGCAAGTCTCCACGTGGGCCGCAAAGCTGGCTGGCGTGCGAAGGTCGCCGAGCACAGCCTGGACCCCCAGACGCGACACACGTTCGGCCTTCTCGGGATCGCGCACAAGCGCGATCACCTGGTGACCGCCACGCACCAGCGCGTCGAGTACGGCAGAGCCGATGTAACCAGTTGCGCCTGTGAGGAAGACTTTCATGGTGTGCCCGGCTATTTTAGCTGATAGTTCTTCCTGGCCACCGAAAGTCGGGACGCGGAATCACTACAATCATGTCTGCCGATGCAGCGTGACACGCTGATTGACTTCTTCAGGGACATGGCGACGGGCCAGGATCCCTTCCTTGTCTTCGACGACGGATACCGCCGTCGCACGCACACGTACGACGATGTGGGCCGGGCGGCCAGGGGCTTCGCGGCACGACTGGAGGCCGCGGGCCTTCGGAAAGGCGACCATGTCATCTTCTGGGGCGAGAACCGTCCCGAGTGGATCGCCTGCTACTGGGGCTGCCTGCTGGTCGGTGTCGTCGCCGTGCCCATCGACTTCCGTTCATCACCGGATTTCGTGAGCCGCGTGTGCCACGTGGTGCAGGCCCGCGCCGTGCTGCTGGGCGATGACATTCCGCCAGGCGGAGCCACCGCCGACTTCGGCCCGGCCGCCAGGTGGCTGTTTGCGGACTTCGACTGGCACGCCACCGGGCCATGGCCAGCGGTGGACATCGCCAGAACCGACATCGCGCAGGTCATCTTCACCTCGGGTGCCACGGCGGAGCCGAAAGGCGTCGTCGTGCGGCATGGCAACGTGCTCGCCAACGTGGTGCCCGTGGAGCGCGAGGTCCGGAAGTATCGGCGCTATGCCCGTCCGTTCCACCCACTCCGCTTTCTGAACCTGCTGCCGCTCAGCCACATGTTCGGTCAGTCCATGGCGACCAATGTGCCGCCGATGCTGAACGGCACCGTGGTGTTCACCCGCAGCCTGAATCCGCACGACGTCCTGCAGCTCATCCGGGCCCGCCGCATCTCCGTGCTCGTGTGCGTGCCGAAGATGCTGGATGTGCTGCGCGAGCACGTGCTGCGAACCTGGCCCGAGACGCAGGCCGCCAACAGCGCCGACAGCCCATCGCTCTCGATTCCGAAGCGGTGGTGGCACTACCGCCACGTGCATGCCGCATTCGGCCTCAAGTTCTGGGCGTTTGTGGTCGGGGCCGCGCCGTTGCCCCCGGACCTGGAAGAGTTCTGGCGGCGCCTCGGGTTCGCTGTCATCCAGGGCTACGGCCTCACCGAGACAGCGCCCATCGTCACCCTGAACCACCCGTTCCGCACGAGCAAGGGCTCTGTCGGCACGCCCATCGGAGGCGTCGAGATCCGGATAGCCGAGGATGGGGAGATTCTGGTGCGCGGCGAGAACGTCACGTCTGGCTACTTTGGCGGCGTGGACGGGGCGCGCGACCCGGAGGGCTGGCTCCACACCGGCGACATCGGCGAGAAGGACGCCAGCGGGCGTCTGTTCATCAAGGGCCGCAAGAAGGAAATGATCGTGACGCCCGAGGGGCTGAACGTCTTTCCGGAAGATGTGGAACATGCCCTGACCACAGTGGTCGGCGTGCGCGACGCCGCGGTGGTCGGTGTGGCGCAGGGCACCGACGAGCGCGTGCACGCCGTCCTGGTCCTTGAACCCGGTGTCGATCCGGAAGCGGTGGTACGCGAAGCGAACGGTCACCTGCAGGATCACCAGCGCGTACGCGGCGTCTCCGTCTGGCCTGACGCGGAACTGCCTCGCACCGACGGCACACGGAAACTGAAGCGGCGCGAGGTTCGCCAATGGGTGCTGGATGGACACCGCCCCACGACCGCCGCGCCCCGGGGCGACACGCTTGAGGCGCTGGTCGCCCGTTTCACCGCCGGGCGCGCGATTGGCGACGCGACGACGCTGGAAGATCTGGGGCTGAGTTCACTGGAACGCGTGGAACTGATGGTGGCGCTGGAAGATCGCTTCCATACGCGGATCGATGAGGGGCGATTCAGCGGCAGTCTGCGGATTGCGGAGCTGGCGACGCTGGTGCAACGGCAGGCCGATGCCCCGGCAGAACGCGCCGAGCCGGTGGACTTTCCCTCATGGAATCGTTCGTGGCCTGTGCGTGTGGTACGGCGTCTGTCGCTGGCAACGTGGATCCTTCCGCTGACGCGCCTGTTTGCTCATCTGAAGGTGGACGGGCTGGAGCACGTCCGGACCCTTGATGGCCCCGTGGTGTTTGCCGCCAACCACCAGAGTCACCTTGACGTGCCGGTGATCCTGGCCGCATTGCCGGGGCACATCCGGGCACGCGTGGCACCGGCCATGGCCAAGGAGTTCTTCAAGGCCCACTTCTTCCCGGACCGCTACTCGTGGCGCGAGTACCTGACGAACTCGACCAACTATTACCTCTCGACCTTCTTCTTCAATGCGTTCCCGCTGCCGCAACGCGAGGCCGGAGCGCGGCACACCCTGCACTACATCGGTGAGCTGACAGGCGAGGGCTGGTCGGTGCTGATCTTCCCGGAGGGCGTGCGCTCGGAGGACGAGCGCATCGCCCCCTTCCGCGGCGGCATCGGCATGATTGGCGCCCGGGTTGGTGTCCCCGTCGTGCCCGTCCGCATCGAGGGCGTGAACCGCGTGCTGCACCCGCGGTGGAGAATGGCCAGGCCCGGCCCCGTGCGGGTGACCTTCGGTCCGCCACTCCACCTGCGGGGTGAGGACTACCCGGCGCTTGCGGCTGACGTCGAACGGGCCGTCACGGCACTCCGGTAAGCACACCGTTCAAGGCTTGCCCTGCCGGGCCGGCGTGTGGCACACTGATTGCTTAACGTAAGCGCGACAAAGGAGCGGTATTGAGCAAAGACGACCTCATCGACATGCAGGGCACTGTGGTCGCAGTGCACTCCGGTGGCTTGTACCGCGTGGAGTGCGACGCTGGTCACGAAGTCCTGGCGCAGCTGAGCGGCCGCATGCGCCGTTTCCGCATCAAGGTGGTTCCGGGCGATCGCGTCACGGTCGGCGTGTCCCCGTATGACCCGGTTCGCGGCATCATCACCTTCCGCGCCCGCTGACTCCTTGACAGCCCCCTCATCCTCCTCCCCCAGACCGCGCCGACGTCGCGGTCCCTCCGGTCGCAGTCGCAGCGAAGCGCCCCGCGCGCTGCCGAAAGCTGACACCGGTGTTCCCCCTTACGAAGAAGCGGTGTTCGACCCGGCCCCGATTCCGGTTGAACAGTTGGGCCTGGATCCGACGCTGCTCCAGGGCGTGCGCGACCTGGGCTGGACGCAGACGCGCCC